>JBGPMX010000284.1:0-6636 GCA_041487215.1 Planctomycetia bacterium
GGCGGCCTCGGTGTTTCGCCCGACGGCAAGGAGCTGCTGGTCAGCCACATGATCCTGACCGAATCGGCCGCCACCACGCGGGACAACGTGTTCTGGGGCGTGCTGATGACTTCGAACGTGCGCATGATTCCGATTGCCTCGCTCCGCAAGCTGGACAAGAATCCGATCCGCGACGCGCAGACGAACTTCTTCGGTGATCCGGGGCACGCTGCCGGCGACCCGAACGCGCTCGTCCTGGCGCCGGACGGGACGGCGCTCGTTTGCCTGGCCGGCGTAAGCGAGGTGGCGATCGGGCGGTTCCGCCCGTACGCATTCAGCCGCGTGCCGGTCGGCCGCCGGCCCGTCGCCGTGGCGCTCGCACGCGACGCGGCGATGGCCTGCGTCGCCTGTGCGCACTCGGACACCATCGCGCTGGTCGGGCTCGCGGAGCGCAAGGTCACGGCCGAGATCGCGCTGGGCACGATGAGCTCGCTCGGTGACGCCGAAGAAGGTGAACGCCTCTTCTACGATGCCCGGCTCTCGCTCGACGGCTGGTTCAGCTGCCACAGCTGCCACAGCGACGGGCACACCAATCGGCAGAACGCAGACACGTTCGGGGATGGATCGTACGGCGCCGCGAAGAACGTGCTCAGCCTGCTCGGGTGCCGCGACACGGGCCCGTGGGGCTGGAACGGATCGAAGCGATCGCTCGAGGACCAGGTGCGCGAGTCGATGCGGCTCACCATGCAGCCGAAGTCGCCCGCGAGCGAGGCGGACATTACGCGTCTGGCGGCTTACCTGCGTACGCTGGACCCGCCTCCCTGCGCGGCAACGGTCGGGCGCGATGCCGAGGCGATCGAACGGGGCGAGCAGGTCTTCCACGCGCGTCGCTGCGCGTCCTGCCACGTGCCGCCCAGCTACACCAGCGACAAGATCTATGATGTCGGCCTCGACGACGGGCCGGGGGGCAACCGGGCGTTCAACCCGCCCTCGCTGCGCGGCGTGACGCACGGCGCGCCCTACCTGCACGACGGCCGCGCGAAAACGCTCGAGGCGGTCTTCCGAGACGCCGAGCACAAGGTGCCGGCCGACCTGCCGGACGACGAGCTCAACGACCTGCTGGCGTTCTTGCGCAGCCTGTAGTAAGCGGAAAGCGATGAAATCAAAAAGCCGAGTCACCGTGCAGGCGCTCCGCGACATGAAGCAGTCGGGCGAGAAGATCGTCATGCTCACCGCGTACGACTTCTACACGGCCCGGCTGATCGACCAGTCGGGCGTGGACGTGATCCTGGTCGGGGACACGGTCGGCATGGCGTTCGCCGGGCACGATACGACGATCGGAGTCCGGCTCGATCAGATCATCTACCACGCCGAGATCGTGTCGCGGGCGGCGCGGCGCGCGATGGTTGTCGGCGACCTGCCGTTCCTGACCTACCAGCTCACGATCGATCATGCGGTCGAGAACGCAGGCCGGCTCATGCAGGATGGCAAGGTGCACGCGGTGAAGCTCGAGGGCGGCCGCGCGATGGTTCCGGTCATCAAGCGCATCCTGCGCGCCGGCATCCCGGTCATGGGCCACCTGGGGCTCACCCCGCAGTCGGTGCATCGCTTCGGCGGTTTTCGCATCCAGGGCAGGGATCCGGAATCGGCCGCACGGCTGCGCGAGGCGGCGCGGGCGCTCGAGCAGGCCGGCTGCTTCGCCATCGTGCTCGAGGCCGTGCCCAACGAGCTGGGCGCCGAGGTCACCGAGTCCATCGCGGTCCCGACGATCGGCATCGGCGCCGGTCCGCGTTGCGACGGCCAGGTGCTCGTCACTCCGGACATGCTCGGACTCACCGGATTCGAGCCCAAGTACCTGAAACGCTACGCCGACCTCAAGTCGGTGATGCGCGGCGCGATCGATGGGTACGTGCAGGACGTGAAGAACAAAGCGTTCCCGACCGAAGACCAGGGGTATTGAAAGAGTGGAGCGTCGAACGTCGAACGTGTTCTGAGCCCTGAAGGGGCCCAAACAAGCCAGCCCAGGGCAACGCCCTGGGTGGGCATAACGACACGATTCTTGGAGCCCTGAAAGGGCGCAATACCCTCGCGCCCTGGTGTTTCTTTCGCCCTTACAGGGCTCTACGCGTTTTCCTTGATCGTCTACCCAGGGCGTTGCCCTGGGCTGACTTATTGCTGCCCCTTCGGGGCGAAATTGGAAAAGCGCAACTTCAAAACTTGCGCCTCAGGCTTCACTGGTGTATCAGTCAGGCTGGAAGGCCTGACGTACCGATGAATGACCCCATCGAGGCGGCGCTATCCGAGGCGGGTGCGCTGGGCGCGTGGCTGGCCGAGAACGCCGACGCCCGCGCGACCATCGAGCGCATGGCCCGCGGCAGCGCGGACTGCTTCGCCGCAGGAGGCCGGGTGCTCAGTTGCGGCAACGGCGGGTCGATGTGCGACGCCATGCACCTCGCCGAGGAGCTGAGCGGGCGATACCGCAAGAACCGCCCGGCCCTGGCCGCAATGGCCATGTCCGACCCCAGCCACCTCACTTGCGTGGCGAACGACTTCGGATTCGACCAGGTCTTCGCACGCGGCGTCGAAGCCTGGGGCCGGGCAGGGGACATCCTGTTCGCTTTTTCGACCTCGGGAAACAGCCCGAACTGCGTCGCCGCTGCGGAAACCGCGCGTGCCAGAGGCCTGCGAACCTTCGGGCTCTTGGGCCGCGACGGCGGGCCGCTCCGCGCACTCTGCGACGCGGCCATCGTCGTCCCGGGGCGAACGTCGGACCGCATTCAGGAGCTGCACATCCAGATCGTGCACATCGTTATCGAGCTCATCGAGCGGCGGCTGTTCCCGGAGAATTACCGGGATGGTTGAAGGTTCATCGCGCTGAAGCGTGCGCGGCGTAGCGAGTCCCAGAGGTACCGGTTCCTCTTCTCTGTTGTGCGGTCTACGATCGACGATTCCGCACCATGCGACCCGGACAGAGAAGAGGAACCGGTACTTGACTGCCTGCACAGCGTATGCGCGCGATTGAGCCGGATAAACCACAATTCTCTGGGGATGCGCGTGCGAGCCAATCGCCCCCTCACTGTGCCCTCTCCCCCGCATGATCCAAGAGCGCGGGGGCGAGGGGACCGCACCCCGGGGGGAAGTCGTGAACGGGAAAGGGCAGCCGCCCCGCGCTCTTACTTCCCCGGGATTACGCCGCGGGCGCGCAGCCAGGCGATACAGAGCGTCGGCCAGCGCGACAGCACCGGGTCCTGCTGCGCCAGGCCGAAGCCATGCTTGCCTGGCTCGAACAGGTGCAGCTCGGCGGGAACTTGAGCCTTGCGCATCGCCAGATAGAACAGCACGCTGTTCTCCGCCGGCACGCCGGTGTCAGCCCAGGTGTGCACCAGAAACGTCGCAGGCGTTTCGGCCGTCACCTGCTTTTCGTTCGAGAGGCTCTCGACCAGCTGCGGGTCCGGGTCCTTCCCCAGCAGGTTGGTGCGCGATCCGACGTGCGTGTACGGAGTGGTGAACGAGATGACGGGGTAGATGAGCACCATGAAATCCGGCCGGCAGCTCGCGCGCTCGACGGCGTCCGAAGCGTCCGCCTTGCCGCGGTCGAAGTGCGTCCCGGCCGTCGCGGCCAGGTGTCCTCCGGCCGAAAAGCCGAGAATCCCGATGCGCTCCCGATCGACCCCCCACTCGCTCGCACGAGCGCGCACGGTGCGGACAGCGCGCTGCGCGTCCTGGATCGGGGCCGGGTGGTGGTACCGCGGTGCGATGCGGTACTTGAGCACGAACGCCGCGATTCCCTCGGCATTGAGCCAGTCGGCCACCTGCTTCCCCTCGTGGTCCATGGCCAGGAAACCGTAGCCACCCCCCGGGCACACCACGACGCCGACCCCGGTGGCTGTATCGCGAGGTGGCAGATAGATCGTGATCGACGGCCGGTCCGCATCTTCATCCCCCACCGCTCCCGGTGCCCCGTTGGGCCACAACAGCTCGGTCTGCGGCTCCGCCGCCGCGCTGCGTGCGGTGAGTATCAAGCTCAGCAGAGTGCTCAGCGTAGCGACGGCCAGGGCAGAGCGGCGTGTTTGTCTCATCGCCCGATCTCCGGTTGTTAAGGCTTGGGTGGTCGTTATTTCCCGCCGCTCGCGGCGCGGTCGCCCGGCGTTTCGCGTAGGGTCTCCAGGAACGCGACGATATCACGGAAATCCACCAGGGTCATGCCGTCGGCGAGCCCATTCGGCATGGTGGAGAGTTGGCTGAACTTCCGCTCCTCGATATCCGACTTCGGAATCTTGTGCCGGTTCCCCTCCGCGTCGGCCAGCTCGACGCTGTCGCTCGTTTCCCCCTTGAACACGCCGGACAGGACCGGCCCGTCGTTGGTGGCGACGAGGATGGTTTCGTACCCCTGCGCGATGCGTTGCGACGGCTCGAGCAGCGACGTGATCAGCTCGTCGCGCGCGTACTTGGCGGCCACCCCGGCCAGGTCGGGGCCGACCTGGCCGCCGACGCCGCCGACCGCGTGGCACTTGATGCAGCCGATCCCCTTCGCGTCGCTGAACATCTTTTGGCCGCGTTCCGAATCCCCGTTCCCACTCATCGCTGCGTCGCGAAACTCGTCGATGTTGAGCTTCTTGGCGATCCCCTGCTCGAACAGGGGCCCGCTCCCCTTCCGCGCCATTTGCAGGCTGAACTGCCAGGGGCCGCTATGGTTGCCGCACTTGATGCGGATCTCGTTCGCTCCTTGCCGCAGCGGCAGCAGAACCTTGTCCTGGTGCTCGGCCCAGCCGCGGTCTCCCAGGTGCTCGTGCACCTCCTGCCCGCCGACCCAGATAGTGATCGTGTCGTCGCTCCCCACCCATGCCTGCACAGCCCCGTCCTCGGCCGCTTCATACTCCGAGACGCCGTAGCAGACGGTGTCCTGGTTCGGCCGCAGCAGCGTATCGAGCTGCACCATCCCGGTTACGTCGTCGGCCGGCACGTCGCGCCAGCCGACCGAGACGCCGGGAAATCCTTCGTAGCTGCGGGCGGTGTCGAGCCCGGTCTCGGTTTCCGGGGGATAGGATCGATCGGGCCGGTTCGGAAACGGACCGACCACGCGCCAGTGTGTGATGGGCTGGAAGCCCGCATAAATGGTCTGGAGCTCGGCGAGCACGCCGGGCCGGATCTCGCCGCGCCGCGCCAGTTCGTCCACGACCGGCCGGGCTTGATCCTGGATGGCCCGGATGGCCCGGCCCCCCGCGTTGCGTAGGTCGGGGCTCTTATCCCCCAGGGCCTCGAGATAGGCGCCGAGCGCCGCAGGGTCGTCGAGGGCGGTCAGCGCCAGGAGCGATTCGAACCGTGTGTCCGTGTGCTGTGCGGCGTCGAGCAGCGGCACGAGCGCCTGCTTGACCTTCAGCTTGCCGAGCTCGGTGATCGCCGCGCGGCGTACGGCGACGTCGCGATCATGCAGAACGCCGACGAGCGGTTCGGCCGCGTCGGGGCCGGCGATCCGCGCGAGCGCGCCTACCGCCGCGTGACGCACGGCGGCGTCGGCATGCCTCAGCTGTTGTTCGACCAGCGGCAGGGCGGCACGGATTTTGAGGTGGCCGAGCGCCTCGATCGCGGGCGGAAGCAGCTCGGCCGGGACGCCAGCGTCCGAAACGACGCGGGTCAGCGCGTCGATCGCGGGCGGCGATCCGATCCGCTCGGCCGCGGCGACGGCCGCGCCGCGCAGGGACTCGTCGGCGGCCGCGTCCCGGATCACCCCGGCGAGAAGCGGCACCGAGTCACCGTCCTGGAGCGATCCGAACGCTTCGACCATGGCGCGGCGCACGGCGGCGTCCGGCTCATGCGGGAACCGCTCGCGCAGCCGGGCGAGCGCGGGGCGGTCTTCGGTGTCCCGGACGGCGACGACGGCGGAGCGACGCACCTCGGCCGCCACATCTCCGAGCCGCTCGCGCACCGCGGCGCGGATCCGCGCGGTACCCGACCACTCCACGGTTCTCGGCGCCGGCGCCCCCCGGGCCGGCTGCGTGCCCCACCAGCTGCCGTCCCAGGGCTTGGCCCGCCGCTCGACGGCCGCGAGCGCGGTGACCGCGCGCGCCCGGTACGGCGGCTCCTGTGTGCCCTCCGCGGCCGCGGCGAGCTCGTGCACGGCCGCCTCATCGTAAACGTCCTCGAAGGCCAGCAGGGCGCCGTCGCGGACGGCGGCCGCCGGACTTTGGAGCGCGCGCGCCGCGTGCTGCCAATCGCCCAGCCGCTTGAGCGCTCGCATGGCGGCGTGCCGCACCGGGAGCTCTTCATCGCCCAGGAGCCGGAACAGGAGTTCGGCCGCACCATCCCGCGCCGCGCCCTCTGCACGACCGAGCGCGATCGCCTGCTCGAGCCGCACCACGGCGCTCGGATCCGGCGCGACGCCCGGCGCCGCGTAAACGCCGCGCATTCCGAGCGCGCGGATGGCCTGGGCACGCACGCCCGAGTCCGCATCGCCCGGCTGCCGCACCAGATCGCGGAGCACCTGCTGCGCTGCGGTGCCGCCGATAGCGTCGAGTGCCCAGATCGCGTGCCGCTTCGCCAGCGGTGCCGTGGCGCCGGCCAGCAGCTTCGCGAGCGGCTGAACCGCGTTTTCGCCCCGGCGGGCAAGCGCACGCTGTGCACGAAGCCGCTCGGTGAAAGCGGGATGGCCGAGCGACC
>JBGPMX010000285.1:0-6635 GCA_041487215.1 Planctomycetia bacterium
CGTCGTCATGCCCCGGGTGTACTGCTGGCTGCCTTCGGGTAGGACGGGCGGCATGAGTGCGC
The DNA here is from genome assembly GCA_041487215.1 of Planctomycetia bacterium. Classification (GTDB taxonomy): domain Bacteria; phylum Planctomycetota; class Planctomycetia; order JALXBF01; family JBGPMX01; genus JBGPMX01. The sequence goes on from JBGPMX010000285.1 coordinate 63, forward strand.
TGGTCATCGCGGATTTCCCCATGAGCGGAGACGATTCGGCTCCGGCAGGCACGCGGGCAGACCGGCGAGAGGGCGGGACGCACGGGGCGGAACGAACGGTACAACCGTTGTTTTCCGCAGATCACTCCCTGGCGATACCCCGCGCGATACGGAGCTCACGGTATCTCTAGCTCACGCGCCCCGGCTGTCAAACCAGCTCGTTCATCCGCGATTGCTTCCCAGCCGGCACAGACTATGGTTCAAAGCAGAGCATCCGCTGCACCGCCCGCCCCCGCCTGTTTCCCGCCTGTTGCCTTCCCGCGGAGTGACCCGCCATGGGTTCGGTGGACGCCACGCCCGATTCCTCGTTGCCCCACTCGCTTGGCCCGCTTGACGGCCCAGAAGCCGCGCTGCCCAGCAGCGTCGTGGACGGCTTTCATCCGGGGCAGGAATCCCTGTTGGCCTGGCGCGGGTCGGCGAGCGGCGCGCGGGGCCGGGCGGACGAAGCGGGCGTGCACGAGATACTCGGCACCGCAAGCTGGGATCCGATCGAGCCGCCGGACGAAGCGAGCGACGCGGCGAAGCGGCCGCTGCCGCACGTGGGCGAGGAGGTCATGGGCCTCCAGCTCGTCCGCGAGCTGGGCCGCGGGGCGTTCGCACGCGTCTTCCTCGCCGAACAGGTGGCGCTGGCGGGGCGGCAGGTGGCGGTGAAGCTGACCCGCGTCAAGCAGAACGAGCCGCAGACGCTCGCCCAGCTCCAGCACACGCACATCGTGCCGGTGTACTCGATCCACGAAGACCCGGTGAGCGGCCTGCGCGCCATGGTGATGCCGTACTTTGGCGGAGCCACGCTCGCGCGCGTGCTCGAGAAGGCGGGCAAGCAGGCGATCACCGCTGCCACCGGGCATACGCTTGTGACCGCGCTCGACGGTCTCGCGTCGCTGGACCAGCCGAGTGTGAGCCCGATGTCCGCGCCCCGCTCGAGCTCGGACGCGCCGGCGGCGGGCGCGCTCGTGACCCAGCCCGGCGTCGCCGCGGCGCGCCGCGACACCGCCACGGTGCCGTCCCGTCAGCTGGGGCGCACGTTCCTCAACACCTGGGCGGACGCGGCGCACAGCGCGGACCCGGTCGGGCAGCCGGCACGGCACATCCTCGAGAAGGGGACCTACATCCAGGCAGTGACCTGGATCGCCGCGCGGCTGGCCGAGGCGCTCGCCCACGCCCACCAGCGCGGGATTCTGCACCGCGACATCAAGCCGTCCAACGTGCTCATCGCCGCCGACGGGCAGCCCATGTTGCTCGACTTCAACCTGGCTCGAGACCTTAAGACGAACGAATCGGGCGCGGTCGCCTACCTGGGCGGCACGCTTCCCTACATGGCCCCCGAACACCTCGACGCGTTCAACGTCGAGAACGACACGCCGCCCTCGGTCGTCGACGAGCGTTCCGACCTCTACTCCATGGGGGTCGTGCTGTTCGAGATGCTGACCGGGCGGCACCCGTTCCCGATCGAGCCGCCGGGCAGCGGCTTGGCCGGCCTGCTCGATCGCATGGCGTGCGAGCGACGCTCGCGCGCCCCGTCGCCGCGCAGGATGAACGGTTCGGTGTCGCGCAGTCTGGACGCGATCGTCCGGCACTGCCTCGAGCCCGACCCCGCCGCGCGCTACCCTTACGCGGCCCAGCTCGCCGAGGACCTGCAGCGCGAGCTGGACGACCTCCCGCTCAAGCACACGCGCGAGCCCAGCTGCCGCGAACGCGTCGCCAAATGGATGCGGCGGCATCCGCGCTGGGCCTCCGCCGGCCCGCTCGCCGCCCTCACCGCCGTGGCCGTCATCGGGCTGGTCGCGCTCGTGCTGGTCATCGCCGGCCGGCTGCGCGGCTATGTCGCCGAGCGTCGTTACCAGGAATTCCAGCAGGGCCTGGTCCGCGCCGAGCTGCTGGTGCACACCGGCAGCAAGCCGGGGCAGAACATCGCCGAGGCGGAGAGGGTGTGCAAGCAGACGCTCGCCCTGTTCGACCTGCTCGGCTCGGCCGACTGGATCGGCCGGGATTATCTCGCCCGGCTCACCGACCCCCAGCGCGCCAAGCTGCACGAAGGCGGGGTGGAGCTGATGCTGCTGTTCGCACGATTGCGCGCCGAACAGGCGCGGCGGGAAAGCTCGGCGTCCCGCCGCGCGGCGTTCCTGAGCGACGCCATCCGTCTGCTGGACCGGGCGGAACAGGTCGCGGAGCCTGAGGCGCCGCGTGCCCTGTACGAAGACCGCGCCGCGTGCCGCGAGCTGCTCGGGGACGGCGACGCGGTGCGGACCGACTCCGAGCGCGCCCGTACCACCCCGGTTCGCACGCCCCAGGATCACTACCTGCTGGCGACCAGCCTGGCCATCGAGAAGCGCTACGAGGAAGCGGAAGCGGAACTGAAGCAAGCGCTGCGTCTCAACCCGCGTCACTTCTGGTCCTATTTCGCGCTCGGCATCTGCTACGACCAGCGGGGGCAGTACGAAGCGGCGGCCGGCGCCTACGGCGCATGCATCGCGCTGGCCCCCGAGTTCACGTCGTGGACGTATCTGAACCGAGGGCTCGCCCTGAGCCGTCTCGGGCGATGGAGCGAAGCCATGGAGGACTACTCCGAGGCGATCCGGTTGGAACCGGGCTTCACGGATGCATACACCAACCGGGGGCTCGCGCTGCTCAACGAGCACCGTTACGCCGAGGCGGTCGGCGATCTGAATCGCGGCGTCGCCGCCAGCCCGAACGACGGGCGGGTCTGGGCGGCGCGCGGCGCCGCTCGGGCGGGACTGGGGGATGTCGCCGGAGCGCGCGCGGACTTCGAGCACGCGCTGGCCGCCAGCCCCGGCGACCCGTCGGTCCTGCTGAGCCGCGGCTTCGCGCTGTGCGAGCAAGACCCGGAGCAATCTCTCAGCGACTTCGCGCGAGTGCTCGAGCAGGACGCGAGCTCGGCCCGCGCCCACTACGGGCGCGCCTGCGTCCTGGGCAACCTGCCGGGTCGGGACCGCGCAGCGATCGCGGCCGCGGAACAGGCCCTGGCCCTCGACCCGGACCTGACCGGGGCGCGGTGTGCGCTCGCCGTGCTCCTGGCCCGCATCGGTGCATACGACCGCGCTGTTGCCGAGGCCGATACGGTGCTCAGGGAGCCCGCGAGCGGCCCCATCTTCTACGCCGCCGCGTGCACCTACGCGTTGGCAAGCCGATCGGACGAGACCCACAAGGCACGAGCCCTCGAACTGCTCGACAAGGCGCTCGAGCGGCATTACGGCCGCGATCTCGTCGATTCCGATCCCGACCTGGATCCGATCCGAGGCGAACCGGCCTTTGCCCGCCTGAAGAAATGAAGAAGGCCGGGGCAGCGTGGGCTTGCCCCGGCCTTGCGATTTCGCGGGTCGATGCTGGCGGCTCAGGAGCGAGCCATGCGGCGGGCCGCCCAATCCATCCACTTGCGGATGCGCTCCCGGGTCGGCTCCGACAGGGCACTCGCCGCCCCGAGACTGGCGACCACGCCGAGCCCGAACGAGGTCGGCATGCTGGCCTCGGCCGTTTCCGTGCCGTCGCGATCCGCCGACTGCGCTGCGGCGATCTCGAACCGGCGGACCGTGTCGTCACCGGCGACGATGTTCTGCTCTGCCACGACCCCGGTGCCATTCTGCAGCACTTCGGTGAGATCCGAGACCAGATGGGTCGATGGCGCCAGCGGATAGGTCCCGACGGGCGCACCATCGGTGAGCGAATCGAGGAACGAGCCACTCACCGTCGTCACCGACAACTGAATCGCGGCGTCGGCCGCCGGCTTGCCGAGTACGAAGCCCACCGGCAGGGTCGTCGTGCCGGACCGTTCCAGCCAGGCGAGCGAGGAGGGATCATCGAGCGCGACACGCGGACGCCCGATCGGTTGGCTGACGACCACCGGCAGCGACTGGACCGACATGGCCATGCTGCGTGTCGCTTCCGGCGAGCTGGCCGGGGCGGGCATCGCGCCGATCGACATCGTGCTTCCGCCATCCGAACGGAGCACGACCTGATTCTCCGCGCCACTCCCCGCGTCCTGCTGGATGACCCGTACGCCCTCGTAGCGTCCACTGACGATGAGTTCATAGGAGCCGGCAGTCCCGGAATCTGCGTCCCCGGCGGGTACCACCTGCAGGACGTATTCCCCGGGCTGCAGCCAGCGGTACACGGTCGTGCCTGATCCCGGTAGCGGAGCGCTGTCCGTGATCAGGTTTCCGCCCGCGTCCAGCAGTCGCAGGTGGCTGCTCGTATCCGCCGAACCCCCATTAAGGTGATCCAGGTGAAAACGATATATGTCGGTGGCAAGCACTTCGACTCGCACCGCACTGCCATCCTGGACTTCAGCCTGAACCGCCGGCAACGGGTCACCGGCCGCGGTAAGTCCCGTGGCCGCCATGGTGGAGAGCATGGACCGTTCCTCGAGCGGCTCGAGCCGGACCGCCCGAACGGACGGTCGCGGCCTGCTGACATCCCGGCGTCGCGCTGGCTGGATGTGCTTTGGCATAAGTTCCGGATCTCACGAGGAGTTATGAGGACAACCGCGAATCGGAATTCTGAATACCGCGTAGAACAGGCCGGAATCGGCCCTGCCGAATGGCTTCCATCTGGACTCTAGGTCGCCCCCCCACCCTGTCAAAAGCCCCACGAGAACAATCTTCCCCCCAAGACCGAAACACTTTCCGCAAAACACTCGAACCCCTTGTCTTTACCAGCCTTTTCAGCACGCACAGCCCGGCAGAACCAGACAATCCTTCAAAATTTCCAAATTCCTTGAGTCCGGTTCCACGCGGCAATCTTGATTTAAAAGGAACGAGGGAGAAGAAAGTGGCCGGATCGTAAATAAGATGTCCCGCGATGGAGGGTGCACCATGTCCCGCACTCGGTGGAACGACGACTCGGCACGAAGGGGCCAACGGAGAGAGAGGCGAAGGTTAACGTGTGAGCTGCTGGAACCGCGGCTCGTGTTGTACTCGACGACCGGGGGAGCCTGGCCTCATCCGGAGTTGGTGACGGCGAGCTTTGAGCCGGATGGTACGGATCTCGGGGGGATGTCCAACAATCTGCAGAGCACAATGAACGCGAAGTGGGCGAGCGCCACGTGGCAGCAGGAGGTACTGCGCGGCCTGCAGACGTGGGCGTCGGTCTCGAATCTCAACTTCGACGTCTTCAGTGATGACGGCTCGGCGCTCGGTGCGGCCGGGACCATTGGCGGCACCGGCAACTACATGCAAGGGGCGTCGAACTTTGGCGACATCCGCATCGGCGGTTTCGACATGGGCCCGATTATCCTCGGGGGATCATTCCTGCCGCCCCCCATTAACGGTGATTCGGGCGCCGGTGACTACCAGCTGAACACGGGCTCGTCCGTGACCTGGAATATGGGTTCGATCACCGACCTGTTCACCATTGCGGCGCACGAGGGAGGGCACAGCCTGGGTCTCGGCCACTCGCTGGACACCACCTCGCTGATGTTCGGTGGATCCACGGGCGTGCCGGGAACCATGTCCGCGGACGACACGTCGGGCATCCAGGCGATCTATGGCGCGCGGTCGCAGGACGCATTCGACGCCGCCTCCTCGAACCAGACGCTCGCGACGGCCACCGAGATCAGCTCGTACATCGACTCGAACAAACAGATCACGATCTCCGGCCTGGACATTACGACCCTGAACGACCGCGACTGGTACCGGCTGGTGGTGCCGTCGGGTTCGACCAGCACGATGACGATCAAGATGCAGGCCAACAAGCTGAGCCTGCTGGCGCCGAAGATCACGCTCTACGACTCGGGCGGCGTGGCGATCACCACGGTTTCCAACACGTACAACAAGATCGCGAAGATCACGCAGTCGATATCGCCCGGTCAGGTCTATTACATCAAGGCCACCGGCGCCGACAACACGGTGTTCGGGATTGGCGCGTACGCGCTGCTGGTGAACATGGGAACCGGGACCCAGACATCGGTGGCCAGCCCGGTCACGGCGACTGCGGCGACCGGTGGCGGCGGGGTGAGCATGAACCAGCTCGAGGGAGCGGACGATCACGGTGCCGGGCAGGGGCCCATGGGGAGCCTGGCGTCGATCTTCGCCGCGCCGAGCGTGATGGCTCGCGACGCGGGTGTCGCCCATACGGCGGGCCGCATGGCCGATCTCTTCGCCCGCGCTCTCGACGGTGCGGTGCGGCAGGACGACGCCGTGCTGCCGGGCGATCACGCGGGCACCATCGAGCCGTCGCTTCTCTCGACGACGAGCAGCGCGTCGTTCTCGAACTCGGCGCTGGCTGCCACGGCGACGACGGCCGCGGCCGTGGACCAGTTGCTCGACTCCGGCCTCGATGCCTCGCTCGCGAGCGGGCTGGGGGACGCCGCTCTGGCCGCGGGCGATGCCGGGGCGTCGGACGGCGGCGGCGAGTAACACCCAGCGATACATCCCGACCCGGACCAACGACAGACCGCGGGTTGTGCGAGGGGCTACGCCAGCACGACCTGCGGTCTGCCCGCGCGCACCTCGCCGATCCTCCAGCACGGCACACCTTGCTCGGCGAGCTGCCCGATGACGTGCTCCACGTAGAATGGCC
>JBGPMX010000286.1:0-6629 GCA_041487215.1 Planctomycetia bacterium
GCCCGGCCGGCCGCGGCCGCTTCGACAGTCTGGCCGCGAAATCCGCCGCATCGATCGTATAGAACGAATGCGCCATCCAGCCCGGGCGCGGTTCCTTCGCCTCGGGCGGGCGCAGCGACAGCCCCTGTCGGCTCGGCACGTCGAGCTCCACGTCGCGCGACGTCCAGAGCTCGATTTCGCCGCTCACCTTGCTCGCGCTCGCCGTCCGGACTACCGGCATCTCGACCTCGTTCGCCGCCGCCGGCACCCAGCCCTCGAGCTGGATGCGCGGCGTCTGGTCGTCGGGGGTCGCACCGGCAACCACCAGCCGCCCGGTCTCGGTGATTGTCCACTGTGCATCTCCCACCACGCGGACGGCGCCCAGCACCAGACCGGCGGGCAGGATCAGTTCGTGACGGAACCGGCCGGCCGGGCTGTCGGGCCAGGCAAGTTCGGCGGACAGGTCGATCCGCTGCGCGCCCACCCGCAGGTCGGTGTGCGTGCGAACAACGGTGCTCGGAGAGCCGGCCGAGCGCGTCAGCTCGATCGGCTGCGCATCGCCGTCGAATTGCGTAACAATCACGTCCGAGCCATGCGTGAGCGCTTCGCCCCACGCCGTCTGAAAATCCTCGAGCGATCGCCGCGCCAGATCGGCCGGAGCCGCGAGCCGTGCGTCGTCCTCGGCGTAGGCGGCCAACCAGGTCGAGCCAGTGGTCGCACCCGCCACGCGAAGCACCGGGACGCGCAGCACGGCCGCCGCGGCCGCTACGGGCGACCCCTCGCCCGGCGCGGCGGGTGCCGGGTCCCTGGGATCCGCATGGCGCACCAAGAACACGCAGTGGACGCGGGTCTGGCGCGGGACCGGCCGATCGAACTCGAGCACCAGCTCGGGCCGCGCCGGGGACGGTCGTAGCCAGTAGGCGCTCAGGCCCGCGGCGCGAACGCTCTCGAGCACGAGCGCGGGATCGGTCTCGAGCACAAGGTGGCGAGTCGATCCGGCTTCCAGCGTGATTCGCGCGCGCATTTCGAGACGGGACGCGGCACGCGTGCAGCGGAAAACGCCGGCGAGCTCCGCGCGCAAAACGGTGGCCGGAATGGCGCCACGGCGCCAGCGCATCTGGAGCCGGGTGATGCCGCTCACGTCGGCGGAGATCCGCGCGCCGTCCGACTGCGCCACGCGCACGCCCGGCGGCGTGCCATCCAGGACCTCGAACCGGGTATCATTCGGCAGCGCGAGCTCGAGCCGCGCCGACGGCACGGGGGGCACAGTGACATCCACGCCCACCGGGTGCGCGGCCGGGTCGAGCGCGACGACGGCCCCGAGTTCCAGGCGATGCTTGCCCTCGCCGGCGATCGCCACGCCAATACCCCCGGGCGTGGGGACGACGGTGCACGGTTTGCCGTCCAGACGAGACGAGCGCAGGACCATCCCGCCCCAGGGGATCGACGCGAGCGCCGCGTCCGCCGTTCCCCGCTCGAGTGTCATGGTGATGTCCAGCTCGAGCCGGTCGGGAGCGAGTCGCCCCGTGTATGACGCCGAGCGCACCAGCGTTCGCTCCCCTGCCGCCGGGCGACGCTCGGCAAGCTTCTTCAGGCGATCGAGCAACGGGGCGGGGACCAGGACCGGTCCCGCGTCGCCCTCGTCGAGTTGGTCGGCACGGATCGGGATGAGCACCACGGCCGCGTCCCGTGCGGCGGGCTCGTCCTCGGCACGGCACGCTGCGCACGCCATGCCGAGGGCGAGCAACAGGATCACGCTGGCCGCTCCCGCCTGCAGCATTGTGCTCGGGAGCGGTGCGACGCCCGCGGTGTCCGGCCGGCTCGGCACAGACCGGTCGGCGCGTGATGCGAGCCAGGCCGCCAGACCCGCCATCAGTGCACTCCAGGCCGTGGCGGTGGCGACCGGCACCAGGGCCTCGGGGAGCAGCAGGGCCAGCGTGAGCCCCAGTCCGGCCAAGAAGCCACATACGACGAGACGTAGCAGCAGATACCGCGGTCGCCCGACCAGCGTCAGAGTCAGAGCCAGCAATGGGATCGCGACGGCCAGCGCGTGTACCGGCCTGGTGGAGACCAGCGTGATGGACAGGTCTCGCGCGTCTCCGGCTCGGAAACGCCACACCGGTCCGGAGTCCGCTGCTTTCCCGCGATCCCGTTCCGAGCCGCTCGGCTGCGCCGCGCCGATCTCGAGCCAGCGGCGAACGGTAGCAAACCGGCCCGCTCGGTCGCTGCCGTCGCGCAGCGTCTCCTCGATCGCGCGAGCCAACCCGCTCGAATCGGTCGACCGCTCGACTCTCCCCGCCGCGACCGGACCGGCGAGCGCTGCCGCCTCGGAGCGGCTGGTCAGGAGCAAGCCTCGCGGGCTCTCGAGCAGCACCAGCCCCGTGGCGCGCGCGGCCCCCGCCAGGCTCTCCGCCTGCGGGGGTCCGCTGTCGGGAGTGATCCCGAGCGATGCGAGCGCTACGGTGTCCAGAACCAGGCCGCTCGCGGCATTTTCGTCGGCGCGGACCAAGAGATCGCGCCAGAGCCGCGGCGATGGAGCCGGTTCGATCGCCCCTGCGCCGTTGAGGGGATCGAGTGCGGCGCCGGCCGCTTCGCCCGGCCGGCCACTGCGGCGGGCCCACCAGCCGCGCCACGCGGCCCCGTTCCAGAACGCGAAGAAGCCGGCCGCGGGGTCCCGAGCGAACCCGGCGAAGAGGCGCTCGGACCAGCCGAGCGCGGGGCGCGGGCCGGCGCGCTCGAGCACGGCAGGCCAGCCGATGGGTTCGTAGCCGGCGGGCGGCACGAGGTCCCAGGAGAAACCGAGCGAGCGCAGCGAGATGCGCGGCGGGGACAGTGCAACCCGCCGCCAGACCCCGAGGCGGTCGTGCGGCACGCGGTACTCCATCTCGATCGGGTACGGATCGGCCGCCGGGGCACACGAGAACGCGACAACGCCCGGCCTGGCACTCGGCGCGGCCGGCAGCCGGATCGCGTGCTCGGCGCGGATGCCGGACAGGATCGCCCGCTCGGGCAGCTCGCAGACGAGCGGCGCCCACGAGCGGCAGCGCACGACGTAGCGGACCCGGTGGGTGCTCCAGGCGTCGGCGTCGAGCCCGCTGCGCAGCTGGCTCTCCACGACCCACGCCTTTTCCAGCTCGGCCTGCGCCGCCGGGCCGACGCGGAGCCCGAGCCGCGGGGCCGCCGCAGTGTACCGCCAGGACAGCCGGCGTTCGCCCGCGGACGTGGGCGTGCGCGAATCGCCCAGCGCCTGACCCGTGGACGGCACGAGCCCCTCGACCGACGCCTGCGCGTCCAGATCGGGCGCGAGCGCGACCGTAACCTCCCCGGTGGTGATCTCGGCCCCGCGTAGCGATGGCAGCGGGATGGCGAGCGACGCGGCCGTGCTGGTGCGCCAGGTCGCCTGTAGCCGCGTCCGCGCGCGCGCGGGCTTGGCCGGGATCAGGATCCGCCAGCGCTCGCCCGGCTCTTCCGCCACGTCGTCGCCGCTCGGGCTCACCGCTCGAAAACCATCGGGCAGCTCCCAGCCAAGGCGATCCCCGGCCGGCTCTGAAAACCGCACGTCGATCCACGCTGGCTGGGACTCGGTGGTGTGCGCGTCGAGCGTGTACTCTACGACCGTCTCGTCGCTGTGGACGACCGCCGTGATCTGCACGCCGGCGAGCAGCTGGCCGGGATGGGGGTGCACCAGGAGCTTTCCCGTGGCATCAGGTGTTTCGAACCGCCAGGCGAACTCCGGCTGGTCGCCGGGCGCGCGGGCCGTGTCGGCCGGCAACGGCGGGATCGCCACCAGACCGCCGGCATCGACGAGCTCGGCGGACCAGCCCGGCGCGGCGCGCCACGCGATCGTTTCCTCGTGCGTGTGCGCCGCGATCGGTCGCACCCGCGGCAGCACAAACTTGCGCGTCTCCGCCGCGGGCGCCGTACGCGGGCCGATGAGTTGCAGCCGCGCCGACAGGACGCGCCCGACCGCCAGCGCGCGGCCGAACCGAACGACCAGCTGCGCCGGAGCACCGCCGCGGGTCTCGGTGACCCAGTCGGCGGACGGGACGGAGCCCAGCCCGTCCAGCGCTTGCACCGTCCAGCCCTCGGGCAGCGCGACGCGGAGCGTGGTCACCGAGCCCGCGGCCACCTGCCAGTGCAGCTCCGCGTCGGCCTCGAGGCGCGGGCCCACAGCGATGGTGGTTCGCACCGCCGCGAAGACCTGGGCCGCTTCGCGCGATAACCTGCCGGATACGCTCGATTCGGGCGCGAAATGCTCGACGACGATCTCCGACCGATCCTTCGCGCCGGCCGACGACGGCACCAGCCGGCCACCCCGGACGACGAGATCGTGGACCACCAGCCCGCCCGCCGCACGGAGCCGGCTCTGCCCACCCGTCCAGAAACCGCCCTCCAGCTCGAGACGCGGCAGCTCCCAGCGATCGACCCGCGGCCCCAGCGTGGTGCCATGCAAGGTCAGCTGCGCGCTCCCCCGGATCGGCTCGGCGAGCTGGAGCACGAGCCGGCCATCTTGCTCGGACCAGTCCCGAACATTGAGCCCGGTCCAATCGAACAAGCGCAGGCCCCGCTCGCACGCGAACGTCAGGCGATCGATCGGCTGATGGAGAACGTCGATCGAGAAGCGCGCGGTCAGGTCACACGCCTCTTCGGAAAGGTCCACGTCCATGTCCCGCCTGTACACCCACAGCGCGGGCACCGGCCGCGCGGCGCCGTCCTTATCGAACTGGAGGCCCAAGGAGCCTGTGAGGCTCGTGCGCAGCAGCCAGGTGCGCCGGTCGGGGCTCGACGAGGCGGTGGGCCCGGTGACGACGGCGCCCGCCGCGCGCGGGGTGAGATCGATGGGCAGCTCGAGCGTCATGTCGGTCCGCTGCGACGGGGGGAACTCGAGATCGACCCGCGGGCCGATCTCGCCCTCGTGAGCCGGCGCCGACCAGGAGAACTCGAGCACGTGCTCGGCGCCGGGCGGCACGATCAGGCCGAGCGATCCATCGCCGATGAACCCGATCTGCGCTTCGCCGGCTCCCCAGCGCGCGCTGCGGATCGTGCACGCCACGGCGGGCCAGCGTAGCAGCGAGGCCTCGGAAGCGGCCCCGCGCACATCGAGCCGGGCCGTGCCGACCAGCCGCTCGCCATCCCACTGCGCCCGGTATTCGGCCGAGCCGACGTGTGGCGGCCCCGGGCGATCCGCGGCGGCCGCGCGGCGCACCAGCGCCTCGAACTGGTCGCGCGGCATCGCATGCAGCTCGGGGTACTTCTTGCCGATCTCCCCGAGGCGCTCGCGCGGCACCAGGACGCGGCGGATGACGGGCACTGCCGGCTCCTCGCCGCGCACCGCCGGGCACGTAGCGGAGCAGGCGACCAGACCGGCCAGAATCAGGAAGAGCGGCGAGCGCACGGCGGTCCTCACTCGTTTCCGGAAGAGCCGCCGGCCGGGCGCGCGGAGCTGGTCGACGGCATGGCCAGACCCAGCGGCGAAGCAGTGCCCGAGCGTCCGGCAGCGGCGTCCTTGCGGACCGATGAGCCTGCCGCTCCGGCCAGCGTACGCGGCTCGGGGAACACCGAGCGGTGACGCGGCGCGCGACGCCCCAGCCAGTGCTGGCTCAGGCCGGCGAACAGCGCCGCGGCCGCCCCCAGCACGCCTGCCTGCGCGCACTCGATCGTCAGGCTCGGCTGCCAAACGTACAGAGCCAGGCCGGCCAGCAGGACAAGGCCGAGCTGCCAGGACTTGCCGCGCGTCGGCAGAGCGAGCAGGACCAGGCCGACCAGGAACAACAGAGCCGAGGCAGCGAGCACCAGCAGCGGCAGGCTGAGCGTGCGGAAGGAGAGCGGCTCCGCCGAGACCAGCCGGCTAAAGAGATACGCCGGCCCGCCGGGCGCCGCCGCGAGCGCCGCGCGCGATGATTGCCCGGTCAACCAGCGCTCGAGCTCCGCCGGGTCGTGCCGCGCCTGACGCCAAAAACCCTTCCCGCTCCAGCGCCAGGTGTTCCGGTCGCCATAGCGATCCGGCATGCCGACCAGCGCCGTGCGATCGGGCAGCGTCACATGCCAGAACACCTCGCCGAGCGGCACGTCGCGCAGCACGGGCGCACCCAGCGTGTGCGATCCGTTCGCCGACCAGCCCCCGGCGCTACCCGAGCAAGCGATCTCGAGCACGGCCGGAGGCCGAGTCACGGATCCGTCGAGCGGCACGACCAGATCGCCCCCGGCGCGATCCACGTAGCAGTCGACAGCGACGTCCCCCAAGCGTACCCGGCCGACGGTCGCCCCCGGCGGTGCCTGAACGCGTACGCTCGGGGCGCCGAGCGACAAGATTACGAAGCGTGCACGGGTCCGCCATTCGCCATTCGCGTCCACCTGCGTCTCGATCAGCGTGCGTTCCACGACCGTCGCCGCGAACGCATCCAGCGCCTCGGTCACGACACGCAGCGTGACTGCTTCGGCGGCGCCGGCGCGGCGCAGGGTCTCCGAGAAGAGCGGGGCGGCCGCCACCGGGACGCCGGAGACGCGACGCCAGCCGTCCCCCTCGACGCGCACCTGGGTCCTGCGATCGGCCGAGACGGTCAGCTCGGTCCGGTCGCACGTGCCGTCGAGTGATTGCACCAAAGGGAGCGTGACCACTTCGTCCGGGCTGGCGGGCTCGACGGCCGCGC
>JBGPMX010000287.1:0-6598 GCA_041487215.1 Planctomycetia bacterium
ATGGCGGCCTTGACGAGCGCGTGCTCGGGCAGCACGAACTCCGGGTCCTCGCGGATCATCGCCGCCGCGTCGCCGCGTGCCCGCACGATCAGCTCCTCGTCGCGCACCAGGTTGCCGACGCGGAGCTCGGTGACGCCGTGCTGGCGCGCGCCCAGGAACTCGCCCGGTCCGCGCAGGCGCAGGTCCTCCTGGGCGATGCGGAACCCATCGGTCGTATCGCAGATCACGCGCAGCCGCTCGAAGGCCTCGACGCTGGTCGGCTCGGCGAACAGAAAGCAGAATCCCGGGTACGGCCCGCGCGCGATGCGGCCGCGCAGCTGGTGCAGCTGCGACAGGCCGAACCGCTGCGCATCGGCGATCATCATGAGCGACGCATTGGGTACGTCCACGCCGACCTCGACCACCACGGTGCTCACCAGCACGCGCGTCGCGCCCTCGCGGAACGCGCGCATCGCCGCCTCCTTGTCCTCGTCGCTCATGCGGCCGTGCACCAGGCCGACGCGGAACCGGGCGAACGCCCCGCGGCTCAGCTCGGCCACCATCTGCTCGGCCGAGCGCAGCCGGGTCGTCTCGGACGGCTCGACCAGCGGGCAGATGACATACGCCTGCCGCCCTTCGTCCAGCTTGTGCGCCACGAAATCGAGCGATTTGGCCTGTTCGTCGGGCCGTACCAGGTAGGTGCGCAGCGGCTGGCGGCCGGGGGGTGGCTGGCGGATCGTGGAAATGTCCAGATCACCGAACAGCGTCATCGTGAGCGTGCGCGGGATCGGTGTCGCCGTCATGACCAGGTAGTGGGGGTCCATCGCCTTGCGCCGGAAGCGGGCGCGCTGCCGCACACCGAATTTATGCTGCTCGTCGATGACCACCAGTCCCAGGTTCGCGAACTCCACGTCTTCCTGGATCATCGCCTGCGTGCCGACGATCAGGTCTACCTCGCCCTCGCGGATGCGTCGCAGCGCCTCGGCGCGCTCCGAGGCCGAGTGTGATCCGGTGAGCAGCATGCGGCGCACGCGGCTGGCGCGCAGATAGTGGTCGACCGTGTGCCAGTGCTGCCGGGCGAGGATCTCGGTGGGGGTCATGATCGCGGCCTGGAACTTTTGCGCGACCGCGACCAGCAGTGCATAGACTGCGACCGCGGTTTTCCCCGAGCCGACATCTCCCTCGAGCAGCCGGTTCATGGGCCGGCCGCTCGCCAGGTCCGCCGCGATGTCGGCGACCGCTTGGTCCTGGTCCGCGGTGAGCGGGAACGGGAAGAGGCGGCGGATCCGCTCGTCGATGAGCGGCGTCGCTTCGAGCGCCGGGGCGTGCCGGTCGTCGCGAATGTCCCGATGGCGCAGCAGCAGGCCCAGTTGCAGCAGCAGGAACTCGTCGTACGCCAGTCGCTGCCGCGCCCGTTCGCCCGACGCGCGGTCGCGGGGAAAGTGCGCCTGGGCCAGCGCCTCGGCGATCCCCGGGAATCCGTGCCGTGCGCGCAGCCGTGCCGGCAAGAACTCGGGCACCTCGCCGGCATACTCGACCACGGCATGGCGCAGGATGCGGCGGAGGTCCCCGATGCGGAGGTCCTCGGTGAGCGGATAGACCGGCAGAAATGGCTCGGTGAGCGAGCCGTCCTCCGTCACCTGCACCTCCGGATGGGACATTTCCCACACCCCGAGATTCCAGCTCGGTTTGCCGGAGAAGAGGACTGTCATGCCGACGTAGAACCGCTTGATCGCGAGCGGGAAGTTGTACCAGACGGCGCGGACCCGCCCCGTGTCATCCTCGATCAACGCCGCCGCCAGGCTCCCCCCTTTCGCCGTCGGACGGGCGTCGAGATCCAGGATCGTTCCGCGCACGGTCTGGAGCTTGCCCGGCTCGAGCTGGGCAATGGGCCGCACGTCGGTAAGGTCCTGGTAATCACGCGGCAGGTAGAAGAGCAGCTGCGCGACGTTCTCGACGCCCAGTTTGCGGAGCTTCTCGGCGCGCTCCGGTCCCACTCCCTTGACGTACTGAACGGGGCTATTGAGCCGATCCTTGTTGGCGAGCGGCATGGCCGGGTTCCCGACGGCGGGTGAAACGTTGGACAGATTGTACCGCGGCGGGGAGGAGAGGGGATCAGTCATCGGGCATCGGGCATCAGTCATCGGGCATCAGTCATCAGTGATCGGTGGCAAAGAGTTGTCATCCTGAGCGGAGCGAGGTACGAGCGCAGCGAAGGATCTCAAAGATGTGACGGGGCAGACTTGTTGTCCGGTCACACTCACTCGACGGTCTTGGCGGAGGCGAGCACCTGGGCGTCGATGCGGCGGGCCTTGGAGAGGTCGATGCGTTCGTCGGAGAGGGGGACGCGGAGTTGCTGGTTGGCGCCCAGGCGGAGCGGCAGGTGGACGGTGAAGGTGCTGCCGCGGCCGAGTTCGCTCTCGAGCGTCACTTCGCCGCCGAGCATGCGGCAGAGCTCGCGCACGATGGACAGGCCGAGGCCGCTGCCGGTGTACTGCCGGGTCAGCGCGTTCTCGCTGCCGCGCGCTCCGTTACCCCCCTGGCGGAACTTCTCGAAGATCCGCTCGCGGTCCTCGGGCGCGATCCCCACCCCGGTGTCCTCGACGGCCATGACCAGGTCGGTCGCCGTGGCGTCCACGGAGAGCATCACGCGACCCCCTTCAGGCGTGAACTTGATGGCGTTCGACATCAGGTTGTAAAGGATCTGCTGAATCTTGCCGGCGTCCTGGTACACCACCGGAACGCCCGGATCGATCTCGGTCTGGATCTCGATGTTCTTCTGCTCGGCGATGGGCCGGGCCATGGTGACGAGCCCCTCGATGACGTCGCGGATCGAGAACTCTTCGGCGTGCAGCTCCATCTTGCCGCTCTCGATCTTGGCCAGGTCGAGCAGGTCGTTGATCATGGCGAGCAGCATCTTGCCGGCCGACTGGATGTTGGCGGCGTAGCGGCGTTCTTTCTCGGAGAGCTTGTCGCTGCTGGCGAGCACCTCGCTGAAGCCGATGACGGAGTTGAGCGGTGTGCGCAGCTCGTGGCTCATGGTGGCCAGGAAGTCGCTCTTGAGCCGGTTCATCTCGAAGAGCGCCATATTGGCCGTGGCCAGCTCGTCGACCTTGCGGTCGAGCTCGCGGTTGACGCCGCGCAGCTCCTCCTGCATGGCGAGCAGGTTGCGCAGCATGCGGTTGAATGCGTGGCTCAGCTCCTCGAACTCGTCCCGCGTGGCGATGTCGGCGCGCACGTCGAGGTTGCCGGCCGAGACCGCGTCGCTCACGTCCTTGAGATGCTTGACCGGCTTGGCGATGACGTAGCGCACGATGACCCAGAAGACGATCATGGCGAGCACCGCGGTGACGATCGCCATGCTAATGAGCAGGAATCGGTTGGCCTGGATTTCTTTGTCGGTATGATCGAGCGGGATCTGAACGCTCACCGCTGCGTACAAGTCACCGGGCTTGGATATCTTGCTGCTCTTCAGCGTGGCATGGCAGGCCATACACTCTTCCGTGAGGCGGACGGCGCCGAGATACTGGTATTTGGATTCGCCCGGAACCACACGGGCTTCCTCGGAGTTCGTGCCTTTGACGAACGTTTCGATGGTGTCGTACTCGAAATCGCTGCGCGGCAGCTGGTCGGAATTGCCCGGCTGAATAAAACGGGCTTCGTACCGCTTGACCTGGCCCGGGACCATGTCGGCGAACTCGGCATCGAGCTGCTCGATGCTAGGCCGGAATTCGCGCATGTTCTCGAGGTTGATCCAGTGATGCAGCATCAGGACGCGGTGCATGAGCAGCCGGCAAGACTCCTTGTTCTGCGCATAGACCATCGCCTCGCTGCGGCGTCCGTACCAGAAGAAGCTGGCGGTGATGAGGATGAGGATGCCGCCGCCGAAGATGAAGCGGCACTTGCGCTCCAGGCTCGTCTCACCGATCAGGTGCTTGAAGGTTCGGTAGGACATACAGTGTCGTAGTTGTCCGCAACGGCTTGTTTCGTACTGCTATCCCGCGATTTCATCGCGAGCTGCGCGCATTTTTGGTTGCGGCTCCGCCGCGTCGTTTAACCGCAAGCCGCAGGCGTGCGCGTGGAAACCGCCGGACGCGACGAGAGCGCGCATGCCTGCGGCTTGCGGTAAAACGACGAGCCAGAAACCCTGCTGTCCGCTGACTGTTCCTAATTCGCCCCCGACCCCTCGCGCACGAAAGCGACGCCGAGCAGATCGTTGACGCGAATCGGCTTACCGGCGGCGCTCACCGGATGACAGGCGATGCAGCCGTCGGATGCCCGGATCGCTGCGGCGTACCGGCTCTCGCCGTGCCAGCCGGGCCTCCAGACTTCGTCGGCTCCCGCCTCGATCTCGCTGCGTGCGCGCGCGTCAAACGCGTCGAGCGTCGTGGGCGTGCCGGACCGCTGCGACACGATCGTCGCTTGCCAGGCGGGAGGGCTGTGGCTGAATTCACCGCCCAGCTGGGCAATCCTCGGTCGAAACTCGCTCATTGCTTCCAACTTCTGCCAATGCTGCTGGAGCAGTGTTTGGGCGATGACCGAACGGGCCGCTTGCCTCCCGCGATTTCGCTCGTACAAACGCCCCGCCGCGAACGCCGCCAGGCCGGCGACGCCGACCACCGCCAGCCACATGCCGATGGGCCAGAGCCGCTCGCCGCTTCGCCGTGATTCCGTGGTTGCGTTGGTGGTCATGGGTTGCCCCCGGGAAGCATGGCTCTGGTATCAGGCCTGGCACGCCGGGCAGTAGTGCGTCGAGCGGCCGATCAGGCCGTCGATGTTCGCGCGGATGATCGGCGCGCCGCAGCGAGTGCACGGCTTTCCCGCGCGGCCGTACACGCGGTGGCGGTCCTGGAACGAGCCGCGCTCGCCGAACACGTTGAAGTAGTTCCGCAGCGTCGTGCCCTGCATGTCGATCGCCAGCCGCAGCACGGCGTGGATGGCGCGGCAGAGCCGTTCGACCTCCGCCCGCTCAAGCTCGTTCGAACGCCGCTCGGGATGGATCCGCGCCCGGAACAGGCTCTCGTCCGCGTAGATGTTGCCGATGCCCGACACCACGTGCTGGTCGAGCAGCGCCGCCTTGATCGGCCGGCGCGTCTGCGCCAGTGCCCGTGCCAGCTGGGCGGGCGTCACGTCGGTCGCTTCCGGCCCGTGGTGCTCCGCCGAGAGCCGTTCGGCGAGCTCCGCGTGGTCGACCAGCGCGACGCGGCCGAGCCGCCGGGTGTCACAGAACCAGACGTGCCGGTGCGGCCCGTCGATGCGAAAGTGAATGCGCATGTGCTGTGGGGGAGTGTCCATGCCAGCTCGAAAACCTCCTGTCATACGAGGCTGGATGATGGTCGCGTGGCCGCGGGCCAGCTCGAAAACGACCCACTTGCCGCGTCTCCAGACGCGGCGGACCGTGTCGCCACGCAGCACGCGCTCGAACCGCGCCCGGCTCACCCGGTCCAGGATGAACGGATCCGCCACGCGTACCGAGACGATCCGGCATCCTTCCATGACCGACCGGAGACCGCGCACCATCGTTTCCACTTCGGGCAGTTCGGGCATGATACTTTGCTAAGTACGGCGGCAGCAAAATGTGCGTCAGGCTTTCCCGCCTGAATTTGCTCGGCAGCCGCCTTGTCAGGCTAGAAAGCCTGAGCATCCGCCCTGTCAGGCTCGAAAGCCTGAGCATTCGCCTTGTCAGGCTCGAAAGCCTGACGTACGTGCGAACCGGGAGCCTGCGTTCTTCGGCGGACCTACTTGGCAAGGTGGCGCGGCCGTGCGAGCGCCCGAGCATTATAGCAGGAAGGGCCTTGCGGCAGCAGGCCAAGCCTTGACGGGCCGGCGCCGAGCACCCAGAATCGATCGCACGAAGTCCGCCGGCACAACAGGCCGGTTCTTACAGCCACGCAACGCCGGAACGGTGTGTCATGCCATTCGCGAACGCGATGCCGGGGAGCGTGCCGGGCGAACGACCGGCGGCGTCCACCGCCGTGCCGGACGCCCACGGCCGCTTCGGCCCGTTCGGCGGCTGCTACGTCCCCGAGACGCTCACGGCGGCCTTGCGCGCACTCACGGACGCGTACGAGGCGGCGTGCCGGGATCCGGACTTTCAGCGACGCCTCGACTACTACTTGCGCGAGTTCGTCGGGCGTCCTTCGCGTTTCTACTTCGCCGAACGACTCACGCGGCATTGCGGCGGTGCGCGGATCTACCTGAAACGCGAGGACATGAACCACACCGGCGCGCACAAGATCAACAACACGATCGGCCAGGGGCTGCTCACGCAGCGCATGGGGAAGCGGCGGGTGATCGCCGAGACCGGGGCGGGCCAGCACGGCGTCGCCACGGCCACCGCCGCGGCCCTCTTCGGGCTTGAGTGCGACGTCTACATGGGCACGGTGGACATAAAACGGCAGTCCCTGAACGTGTTCCGGATGAAGCTCCTGGGTGCGAGGGTTATCCCGGTGGACATCGGGACCAAGACCCTGAAGGACGCCATTTCGGAGGCGATGCGCGACTGGATAACCAACCTGCACACCACACATTACATAATAGGCACGGTATTCGGGCCGCACCCGTACCCCATGATGGTTAGGGACTTTCAGTCCGTCATCGGGAGGGAGGCGAGGGCGCA
>JBGPMX010000288.1:0-6580 GCA_041487215.1 Planctomycetia bacterium
AATTCGCGGTGGCGGCGGTAGCGCCGCACGGTTTGCTCGCACGCGCCGGTTGCCGCGTCCCAACCCTGGGTTCGCGCCAGAGCCGTGGCCTGCTCCATGTCCTTCACGGCCAGGTCCGCCATGCGAGCACAGAAGTCCAGGCTCGGCCGAAAACCGGGCGCCCGCGCGTACTCGAAGCCGACCGCCGACCGATCCGCGTATATGTGGAACAGCACCGTCTTGTCGGTGATGTCGGCGCGCAGCGCGATGGCTTGTTCGACCCAGTCGGCTGCGGTGGAGAGCTGGCCGCGCGCGAAAGCTACCTCGCTCGCGAGCGCGAGGGCTTCGGCAAGCCGGTCTTTGCCCGCGAGGCCGGAGGCGACGCGCACGGCCTCGTGCGCACTGGCCTCGGCCGCTTCGTAGTCCTTCGTGCCGGACAGCAGTGTCAGCGTCCGTCCGATCCAGGCGCGAGCGACGAGCGTCGGCGCATGGGCCTGCTCGGCCAGCTTCTGGCCGTCCGCGTAGAGTTCCAGAGCGGGTTGGAATTTGCCGGACAGGCGCTGGGCATCGGCGGCATCCACCCGGCAGGCTGCCGCGGATTCGAGATCGTTCGCGGCGCGGAACAACTCATAGGCGCGCGCCAGCTCTTCAACGGCCTGAGGCAATTGTCCGGCAAGCGCAGCTTTATCTGCCGTCTTCTGGACGTGGGCACGGTAGGCCGCGATGCGCGCGGCCGCTCGTTCATGCAGCGCGCGGCCGGCGGCGTCTTCCGCCGGGCCCAGGCAGGACACCACACACTCTGGATGCAGATCCGGGCGCGGAGACGAGCCGGCTCGACAGGCGACCGGCGGCGGGTTGCACGAAACGAGCTCAAAGAGAACGAGCGCGAGGATGCCCATAGCGCCTTCCGGCACGACGACACGACGGCAGCGCGGGGCGTCTGCGAATGATGCGGCCCCATGATACTGCGGCCTGAGCCGCGAGTGCCACAAGGAAACGGGGCGTGTGCTGATTGGTTCCGGCCAGCACGCCGAGTGCCGCTAGCGGCTCGGTTCTCGGGCCTGGATCTGGTCGAGCCGGCGTCGCGCGGCGCGGTCGATCCACGAGGTCCGGCATTCCTCGCAGAGCTGCTCGTAGAGCCGGACCGCTTCGGTCGTTTTCCCGGCACGCTCGAGACCTTCGGCTTCCTGGAAGCGCCGCTCGCCGCTGGTGATCGTGGTGGCGAAGATGCGGATCGCTTCGTCCCGGGTCACGTTCGACGGCACCCGGCCGAGCACGGGCGGGTTCGGATCGGTCAGGATGCCGTAGGCCTCGGGCACGCGCTCGCGGAAGAGCCGCCCACGCATGTCGCGCTGCGTGTTGAAGGCATCTCCGCCCTCGCGTCCGCCGAACGGATCGATGTCGGCGATGGCCAACCCGTCGGGTCCCGCCGCCTCGGCCACGATCTTGCCCTGCGGCGAGATGATCATGCTGCCGTGTCCGCGCATGGCGACCACCAGCCAAATGAAGTTGTCCACCGCGCGGGTGCGGAAGGCGGCGCGGCTGATGTCTTCGTCGCCCACGGCGGCACCGCCCAGCGTGGGAACGAAGATCACATCGGCGCCGGCCAGCGCCAGGCAGCGCGTCGTTTCCGGGAACACCATGTCGTAGCAAATCAGCATGCCCACGCCGCCCAGGTCGGGGGTGGCGAACACGGGAAAGCGGTCCCCGCGGGTGCGGGACTGCTCGGGGAGCGGCAGGTTAACCTTGTGGTAGCGGCCCAGCTCCTGGCCGTCGCGGCCGATGAGGAACGCCGTGTTGCGCACGGCGCCGTCCGCTTCGATCGCGTCGCTCGACGCCACCAGGTACATGCGGTGCTCCGCGGCCGCTCGGCCGAGCCGTTCGAGCATGCGCGGCACCGCGACCGGCAGCAGCTTCCTGGATCCGTCCGGGTGCGCCACCTCCCACTTGAGCAATCCCAGCGTGTCTTCCGGCAGCGCGAGGGCGTCGCAACCGGCCTGGCCGGCCCGGTGGACCAGCGGCTCCAGCTCACTCAGCGACTGGTCTACGCGGTCCAGCACCTCGTCCGGGTCGTCGATTTCCCAATCGATCGTGCGATTGCGCGGCTGCGCGGCGGCGATGCGGAGCGTGCGGACGGGCGCAGTCGCGGGCGCCGCCGCACCGCGCGGCGGCGCGATCGGTCCCAACCGCTCGGTTCCCACGGCCAGCTCGTCGATCCACAGCGTCTGCTCGTGCGGCAGCAGGCCGGGGCCGAAGTAGGGCGCCAGCAGGAACTGGTCGAATTTCATCTCCGGGAAATCCGTGGAGCGGAGGATCAGGTCCGTGCGTTCCACGCACAACTCGCCGTCGAACCAGGCCCGAACGATTCCGTCCGCGTTCGGTTTGTCGGCCCTGGTATCGAGGCTGTTCAGCTTGAACATCGCCTCGACGCAATGCCACTGGTCATCGCGGAACACCACGCCGGGGCTGTCGTAGAACGTGCCGTTGTAACCGCCACGCAGCGGGCCCTGGGTGAGGCCGTGCGGGCTGTCCCGGTTCTGGATGTCCTGCGCCGCGAGACGCAGCTTCCCCTCCTGCGGCTCGACATAGACCGTCAGGTGCGTGGCAGCCGGACCGGCGTACTTGTCGTTTGCGGTGGTCATGAAATGCATGAGGTGAGGATGGTACGAGCGCCCGGTCCAGCCCCACCCCTTCGATAGTTTGATGTAGCAGCGCAGGTAAACGGTGTCGGTCGGTGTGAAGCGACGGCGGATCACGGACGACGTGTCCGGCGTGGTGGTATTCGGCTTCCAGTGATACTCGATGCATGCAGTGCCGGCGTAGGCGCCCTGGCCCGGGATCTTGAACTGGTTGCCATCGTACCAGCCTCGTTCGGCCAGCCGGGCGTCGTCGAAGCCTTCGCTGAAGAGAACGCTGGCGGGCTTTTCTTTGGCACCGTCCGCGGCCGAACCCAGGGCCGCTGCGACAAGCAAGCAACAAGCTCGGATCATGGGGAGTTGTCTCCTCGGCTTAGTCGATTTGTTGTGTGAAGACTCGCAAGAATGACTCCGCAATCTGACCCGCCCGGGGGAGCGGTGTCCAGTCTGAAATTGAACCCGCCGTCCGTCCCTTGCTACACCCCTCGGCGGTTGGTCCAATCTCTTCGGTGGGCCACTTCCCCATCCGAAGGAGTTCGTCATGACGGGTACACTGCTGGATAGCGCTTGGCTATGTCTGCGGTTGTGCGCCGCAATGGGGTTGGCTGTAGCCGGTCCCGGCTGTGGCAACTGCGCGGAGAACCCGGCGCCCGCCTCGGAGCAACCCGCACGGACGCGGCTGCCGGAGATCTCCTCCTTCCTCACTCAGCCGTCCGCCCGCTTCCTGGTCGATGTGATCCGGTCGGAACGATGGCTTTGTACGGTGCGGGTCAGGGGAGCGTCCGTCCAGAACTACCGACCGACCACGAAAGCTTTTTTTACGGGGTCTTGGGAGATCTCAGTGGGTAACCGCGGACCTGGCTGGATCGGAATTCGGCGACGCCTACATCTTCCATCTCAGGCAAATTGGCGTCGACCATCTTGACCAAGGCGTCGCTGCGCTATTTGCTTGAAATCGTGCGGCGTGCGGTTGAGAATCCTAGTGTCGACAGCCGCCGCGCCGGCCCATCCGCCTGTCTCCGGGCTGGGCGGCCAACCGTTTGGGGCAGATCTGCGGCCGCTTTCGAGTGCCGATCCATGGGCGCACCCGCGGTATGTGAAAAGTGTGGCACGTCGCTGGTCCAGTCCGACGCTTCCGCGTCGGCGGCAACGCTCTGCCCGCTGTGCGGCACCGCGGCCGGGCACGCGGGAAGCGAAACTTCATCGAGTGCCGACGTCGCGGTCGAAGTCGTGGTCGAAGCGCGCGCTCAGAAGGAGTGCCCCGACGAGGTCGAAGAGGTGCCCTGGATCTCGGTTTCGAACGCGGTCATCGGCGACGATGTGTTTACGGTCGGCAATCCGGCATCGCTCGGCTGGACGCTGAGCCGGGGCATCGTCTCGCAACTGCGGACACAGAAAAGCGGCTCGTGGGAAGTTCCGATCATCCAGACGGACGCGAGCCTGAGTCCGGGGAATAGCGGATGAACCCATCCGCCCGACTCAGCGGCGTTGTTCCGGTTCTGCCCACGCCGTTCCGTGCCGACGAATCCATCGACCACGATGGCGTGGCACGCGAAGTCGAATGCGCGATCCGGTCCGGCCTCTGTGCCGTCTGCCTGCCGGCCTATGCCGGCGAGTTTTACAAGCTGACCGAGGCGGAGCGGTACCAGCTGGTCGAAACCGCGGTGCGCAGCGCGGCGGGCCGCTTGGCGGTCATCGCGCAGTCGAACCACCCGTCGGCCCGGTGCGCGGCCGAGCTCGCGCGGCGGCACGCCGAACTCGGGGCGGATCTGATCTCGTTCGCGATCCCGCGGCAGTTCGCGCTGCCCGCGGCAGACGTGCTGGATTACTGCCGCACGATCTGCCAGGCCGTCTCGCTGCCCGTGCTGATTCAGGATTTCAACCCCGGCGGGGCCAGTGTCGGCGCGGATTTCGCCGTGCGCCTGGCCGACCAGTGCGGCAACTTTCAGTACCTGAAACTGGAAGAGCCGCTGATGGGCGCCAAGGTGCGAGCGATCCGCGACGCAACGAGCCATCGCGTCGGGGTGCTCGAGGGTTGGGGGGGCATGTACACGCTGGAGTTGATCCCGGCGGGGATCATCGGATTGATGCCGGGACTGGGCACGGCGGAGCCGCTCCAGCGCGTGTGGCAGCTGGGAACGAGCGGACGCAGCGATGAGGCGCTGGATCTGTTCCAGGTCTTGCTGCCGCAGCTGGTCTTCTCGCTCCAGAACATGGAGCTGTTCCTCTGTCTCGAGAAGAAGCTGCTCGCCGCGCTCGGCGTGCTGCCCGAATCGAGCACGCACGTGCGTCGCCCTACCTGGACCCCCGATGCGGACACGCTCACCCACGGGTTGCGGCTGAACGCGCGAGTCGTGCAAGCGACAAACGGCCGGGGGCCGGAGTGGCGCTAGAGAACTAGCCCATGACTTCGGTGATCGGCGTGGGGTTGCTCACCAGGTGGGTCGGGCGCCCCTGCGGCGTGTAGAGGATCTTGTTGGGGTCGATGCCCAGCTTGCTGTAGACCGTGGAGACGAAGTTCTCGGGAGACAGCACGCGATCCACCGCGGCGTAGCCCTTGCGGTCGGTGGCGCCGACGCACACGCCGCCGGGCGTGCCGCCGCCGGCCATGAACACCGACATCGCGTTGGCCCAGTGGTCGCGCCCCGGCGAGGACTGCCCCTTGAGCGTGGAGACCTGCGGCGTGCGACCAAACTCGCCGAGCATCACGACCAGAGTCTCCCGGAGCAGCCCGCGATCTTCCAGGTCCGCGAGCAGGCTCGAGACTCCCTGGTCCATGATCGCCGCGTGCTTGGGCAGCTGGGAGAAGACCCCCGAGTGATGGTCCCAGCCACCGTCGTACAGAGTGACGAACGGGACACCCGCTTCGACCAGCCGGCGCGCGAGCAGCGCGCGTTGACCGAACGGGGTGCGACCATAGGCGTCGCGGACCTTATCCGGTTCGGCGGAGATGTCAAACCCCTTCTGGGCCTCCTTCGAGGTGACCAGGTCGTATCCCTGCCGGTAGTAGGTATCGAGCGCCAGTACCGGATCGGCCGCCGCTTCGTCCTCGATCCGCTTCATCGTGTCGAGCGTCTTGCGCAGCTCGGCGCGGTGCGAGAACCGTTCCGGCTCCAGCGCGATCGGCGGCGTTACGTCCCGGACGCGGAAGCCTTGGCTGTTCGGATCACCGCCCAGGACGAACGGCGCGTACCTTGCTCCCAGGAAATTGGGGCCGCCGGACCGCGTCATGCTGGGCATCGAGACGTAGCGTGGCAGGCTGTTGTCGCGCGCGAGTTCGTGGGCGGCGACCGCGCCCATGCTGGGGTGGAAACTCACGAAGGCGCCGCAGCCGACGGGAATGCGCGGCGGGGCGCCGGTCGTCATGTAATGATTTCCCGCCCCGTGATTGCCCTGATCGTGTCGGATGGAGCGAATCACCGCGAACTTGTCGGAGCACGCGGCGAGCCGGGGGAGCGTCTCGCAGAATTGCACGCCGGGGGTCCGGGTGCGGATCGCGGCAAGTTGTCCTCGGATCTCGGCCGGCGCCTCGGGCTTCGGATCGAACGTCTCGAAATGGGACGGCCCGCCGTCCAGCCAGACCAAAATACAGCTGCGGGCCAGACCGGTCGTGCCGCCGGGCGGAGCCGCCGTTCCGCGCAGCCGGAGCATGTCCACGAACCCCGCGCCCAAGATGGCCCCCAGCCCCAGCTTGAGGCAGTTGCGGCGGCTCACTCCCTCGCAGTTGCGGTAGCGTTCCACGCGATCGCCCCCCAATGCTTACTCCCAGGGCTCGACGCGCGGACCGACGGCACGGGGCTCCGCCGAGGTCCTGCGTCGCTTATCGGCACGTCCAGACTGAATATACGCAAGAACGCATCAAAGTTCAATGATTTGAACCATTCGGTAGTGGGTCAGTTTGAGAATCGACCCCCCCCTTCCCCCCCTTAGCAAGGGGGGGACAAGGGGGGGGTATCAGCCAAACT
>JBGPMX010000289.1:0-6575 GCA_041487215.1 Planctomycetia bacterium
ATGGCGCTTTTCATGTCCGGTGCGCGCTCCCGGCCCAATGGACCCGTTCGGCCGTGAGCCGACAGCGTCGGGAAGTGGACCGGCTCGCTCGGACCCGCGTGCCCGAGCACGCAATGAGGCAGCGTGAGCGCCAGCAGCGGCGCCGCAGCGACGGCTACGATGCAGCCCGACCAGATCAGACTGCGGGCCGCGGCGCGACGGCACACGACCATCGCGATCTCTCCGGCGCCGGCAATCAGAAGGGCCTGCCAAGCCGCGGTGTACAGGACGCCGCCGCTGTACTCGGTCCAGGTGGTAGTCAGGTAATTGCTCATCCAGGCAGCATCGCTTAGGTCCTGCGCTTCTTGCGCCTCGAGCGCTTCATCATGCGGTCCAGCTCCCGAAGCTCCGGCTCGGTCATCGCTTTCTCGGCGAGTAGGCTGTTTACGAGCAGGAGCGGAGAGCCGCCGAAAAGAAGGTCGCAGAGACCGGTCAAGATCGATTTGCGGACGTCTTCCCGCGGGACTTCCGGGCGGTACACGAACATGCGCTGGCGAACCGTATGACTCAGAAGGCCCTTCGCCTCGAGCGTGCGCATCATCGTGAGGATCGTGCTGTACGCCGACGAGCGGGCGAGCCGAACGCAGACGTCTTGCACAGTGGCCTCGCCGAGGTCCCAGACAACGTTCATGATCTCCAGCTCGCGCTTCCCCAGGCGATACTCCGTCGAAGCACCCATCCTTACCCCCCGTTGTTGGTGGCGCAAACGGTCGGATCCGCGTCGGTGCGCTGACGCGGCCCGCGGTGCAAACCGGTGCTCGCCACCGGCGGGCCCTGCCACTAGCACGAAATAGGTCCGCAGAAGAACGTCGGCTGCCGATCGGGCGTACGTCAGGCTTTTCAGCCTGACAAGGCCGATGCCGAACCGAGTCAGGCTGGAAAGCCTGACGTACCTCTTGCTGCGGACCTACTTAGAAGGCTGCGGGATCGTTGGCGGAATCCGCGCAGCCCGCCAGCACCCGGTAGAGCTTTGCGTCCATGTTATTCTCGAGGAAACGGACCGCCCCGTCTGCCAGGAGAAAGCTAACCCCGCCCGGATGCCGGCTGGAAAACTCCGCTTCGTCGGCGGCCGGATCGTTCGGCGCATGCCCCGTGAAGCCGACCACGCGTTCCGGACCCTCCTCGTCGCGCGGGTCCATACCCGTCCAGGTCGTCGCCAGGTGGCTCGCGGATCGCTCGCCCACCGTCAAGATGTGGCTGGTCCCGCGCGTCATCGCGGCGACGCGGGTGCTGCTGTTTGCCCAGAAGGCACCCGAGCCTACCGTTTGCCCGGGATCGGTGGGGTCAGTGGCACCGAAGACTCCCGCGTAGTTTGCGCCGGCTACCTCGAAGAGCAGCCCCGGAACACCGGGTCGCACCGGCGGCTCCTGCTCGGCCGCAGCGGCGACGGACGTGGCCGCGGCAACACACGATCCGAGCATCGGCACGCGAAACGGCGTGTGATCGGAAGGGCAGATGAACACGGCCACGTTGGTGAGCCGCGCCGTTTGGTTCGATTCGTTGCCGAGCGTGTGGTCGAAATTGATGCTGTTGAAGAGATTCGCCTCTCCGAGTTCAGGGAGGACCATTGCGAGCCAGCCCCATCCGTTGCGGTCATCGCTGCCCTGCACCCAGCCGGGCGGAAGGCATCGTGTGTTCGACTCGTACGCGTGCAGTGCCAGCCCGATCTGGCGCAGGTGGTTCTGGCAGCCGAGGCGGCGCGATGCTTCGCGCGCGTGCTCCACCGCGGGCAGCAGGATCCCCAACAATACGGCGGCGATGCCCAGGACGAGCAGGAGTTCCACCACGGTGAATGCGCGGTGGCACCAACGGGCTGCGGTCGGAGGACCGGAAGCGCGTTGAGGAAGGGGCAAGCGGGGTACAGACGGGACGGCCATAAGTATTAGGCTTATAGGAGTTCCGCCAGAACCGGTCAATGGGCGTTTCCGGTAGCTCCGCACAGGACTCCGGTTGACTCAAAAAGCCAGTATCTACTATAAGACTAATAGAGACGCTGCGGACCGTTTCAGGAGGAGACTGCCATGGAGGGAGCGGGCAAGCGACGCTGCTGGAGAATTGCTGCCGTCGTCGTGCTGGTCACAGCCGCAACCGCCGCGGTCAAGCTGCGCTACTACGTGCTGCCTCACGCGTTTCACGTCGTCGAGGCCGGGCAACTCTACCGAGGCGGCGAACAACAAGCGGTCCCCCTGCGCCGCATCATCCGCCGTTACGGCATCCGAACGGTAATCTGCCTGGTGGAATCGCACTCCCGTGAACAACAGATCGTCGAAGACATGGGGGTGACCTTTCGTTGCTTCCCGATGGTCGACGCGGTGCGCATCGACGGCTACGCACCCGTGGACGCGGCCGCGGCCATCCTGGCGGATCCAGCGTCCCGCCCTGTCTTCTTCCACTGCGAACACGGGCGCAACCGCAGCAACCTGGTGCAGGCCGTCTACCGCATGAAGTACTGCGGGTGGACACTCGACGCCGCCCTCGATGAGTTGCGGCCGACCGGCTACAACCCCGACGAAGACGAAGGGGATCGCGAGCGAGGGGAGTTCTTGAGCCGTTACTATGCAGAACTCATCCTACACCGCCATGCGTCCCAGGCGACCGGCCGGACCGTGCTGCGGGGGCCGGAGAACGCGGCAGCGACGCAACGAGCGGGGCGAACGGAGTAGTCAAGACTTGCGAAGTCCAGGGTTCGCTGTGCCGAAGGGAGGAAGGGAGATGCGGATCCATGCCGCAACGGCCTCCCGTGCTCGGCGACGGGAGCTCCTGCCCCAATACGGGCTGTTGCTACTCGCGATGGCCCTTGCGTTCGCTTTCGCCGTACACTCCGTGCAGCACATGGACGAGAGCGGTTGGCAGAAAGTCTTCGTGACCGCGGCGCACCGCTTCGTAGCGCGTGAACCGTTTGAGCCGGCAGAGGGCTACGCCTATCCACCTGCCATGGCGGTGTTGTCCGTGCCCATCGCCTTTTTGCCGCAGGCGCTCTCGCACATCGCCTGGTATCTGCTCAACGTAGTAGCCGGTGGGGTAGCGTGCATTTCCGCATGGCGTTTGATCGGTGGACCCGCCTGGGGCGGGCTCCAGGGACGCTGGCTCGCCGTCTGCTGGATCACGGTGGCGCTCATGCTGCGGTTCTTCATTGGCCCGTATCAGAACCGCCAGTTCGACATGGTGATCGCAGCACTGCTCTTGGGGGGCTGCTGGCGTCTTGCCGGTGGTCATGAGCGAAGCGGTTCTGTCTTGTTGGGCGGAGCGGCGGCCATGAAGTGTACTCCGCTCCTCTTTGCCCCGTACCTCGCATGGCGCGGCAAGCCGGCAGCTGCCGCGCTCATCGTCGCGGTCGCGTTGGGGGTCAACGTCGTGCCGGATCTGCTGTGGCGTCAGGCGAGCGGTTCGCTGCGGCTCGCCGAATGGTGCAACGCGTATCTGGAACCGGTGGCGCGGATGCCGGGGGAGTGGGACAGCAGCAGCTTACTGCTCAATCAATCGCTCGCCGGGATGTTGCGCAGATACGTCACGCTCGGGTTCCCGCTGACGGAGCGAGGGCTCCAAGCGGCGAACGACGCGCTCGACCCGCACGCGGCCGAAACGAGCGGGTTTCGCTGGACCGTCTACGGCATGTGTCTGGCGCTCCTCGTCGTTACGCTGCTCGGCCTGGCGCCGCCGTGGTCGTCGGCTCCGCCGCGTGGAACGGCGGCACGAGCGGGGGAACCGCCGGAGCGAGGACGCTTTGCTCTCGAGTGCGGCGCGGTTTTCTGCCTGATGCTGCTGCTCAGCCCGATGACGAGCAAGGATCACTATGTGGTGCTGGTGCTTCCCTCGCTGATCGTGGCGCGCGCGGCCATCGAGCGCCGCGCGGGATGGTTGGCTGTCGTGCTCGCCGGCCTGTTCATAACGGGTCCGCTGACCGCCAAGGACCTGATCGGGAAAGGGTTGGCTGATCTGACCCTTGCCTGGGGTATGCCGACCTGGTTCGTTGTTCTCGAACTGGCTGCCCTCTTGCACCTGCTGGGACTTCGCGCCGCCCCCCGCCTAGTTCAGCCGCGGATGCCCTTGAGCGGCTCGAGATTGCCGCCGCGGGACCGTCGCGCCGCACGGACGGGCCGGAATTCCTCATCGCGACTGGCACACGCTGCCGATACAGCTGCATAGGTCCGCGCGGGCACGATGCCGCCCACGGGCCGGCATCGCGTCGTCCGGCGCTTCACCGGCGAGGCTGAGGGAGTTAGGCGGCAGTGGAGACGCCACGCATCGGCCATCCTGTTCGCCGCTTGATCTTTGCCTCGTTCTGCCTCGTCGCTTGCGGTTTCGGCACCCCCCCGCCGCTCTCCGCACAATCCCCGGAACGGCCCGCCGCGTCCCAACCACTCGCGCGCGATGCCGCTGTCCAGTGGGCCCTGATCAACAATCCCGAGCTCGCGGCGATCCGCCAGCAGCGCGGCATCGCGGCCGCACGCGTCGTGACGGCCGACACGTATCCATTCAATCCGGTTTGGGAGGGGAAGGTTCGCGGCGTGGGGGGCCCGGCCTCGGCGGGCATCACCAACCGGGTCGATAATGAGCACGCGGTGGTGCTCGAGACCGAGCTGCACGGGCAGAGAGGGATCCGGCGCGAAGGGGCGAGCGCGGGGGTGTCGCGCGCCGAGTCGGAGATCGCGCAGGCGGAATCCCGCATCGCGCTGCGGGTGATCCGCGCCTTCGACGCCGTGCTGTACCGCACCGAGAAGTTCCGGCTCATCGAGGCGAACGTTCGGCTGAACGAGCAGGCTGCCGACCAGGCCGCGCGGCTCGCCGAGCAGGCGAAGCTGCGCCCGGCCGATGTCATTCTGGCGCGGACGGAGGTGGAGGACGTTCGCACGCAGCTCACGACCGCGCGCGCCTCGCTCACGAGCGCCCGCCAGGAACTCCGCCGCGCGCTCGGTGTGGTGAGCGAGCGGTTCGACCCGGACGGTTCGCTGGCCGTACCGGACACCACCTGGGACGAGGCTCTGCTCACCCAGACGGCGCTCGAGCGGCGGCCCGACCTGCGCGCGCGCCAGGCCGCGGTCGCTGAGGCCGAGGCGCGGCTCAAGCTCGCCATCGCCGACCGCCATGGCAACCCGACCGTGGGAATCAACTACCAGTACGACGACGCGCGCGCGAACCTGACCGGGGTTCAGTTCAGCATCCCGTTGCCCGTGCTGAACCGGCGGCGCGGGGAGATCCTCGAGCGCGAGGGGGAGCGGGACCGGGCCGTCATGGAGCTGCGCCAGAGCGAGATCGAGATCCGGCAGGACGTCGCCGCCGCGCTCGCGCGGATGGACGACGCGCGCCGGGCGGTCGCCGTGTACCAGGACCGCGTGCTGCCCAGCCTCGAGGCGAACGTCGCATCGATCGATCGCTTGTTGGAGCAGGCGGATCCCGGGGTGGATCTGCTCCGCGTTATCGATGTCCGCCGCAAACTGCTCCGCGCGCGGGACGGCTATGCCGACGCGGTCGCCGAGCTGCGGCAGGCGCTGGCCGACCTGGCCGCCGCCGTGGGCAATCCGGCGATCGCTCTGTCCGACGCTGCGTCGCCCGACGAACCGCCGCGTGCCGATAACCAACCGCCGCCCTGAAAAAGGCCGTGCTACGAGCCAGCGCCGAACGACCCGGCAGTCCGAGATCCTTCGCTGCTCGTTCCTCGCCGGCTCAGGATGACAACCTGCCCCATTGATCCTGACACCCGACACCTGATTGCTGACTGCTGATTGCTGACTGCTGAGTGCTGACTGCTGAGTGCTGACTGCTGACTGCTGACTCCTGTCTCCTGAACCCTCCCCCCTGTGATTGACGAGGAGACCGCAACACGGGGAAGCGTGAACCATGCTTGGAAGAAGGCCGCGCCGCATGGCCAAGCGACCGCTTGTCTGCTAATGTGCTCATGCGTTCTGCCCGAGCATGGACGATGAGTCTCATCATGAAGCGCGGCGCCGCTCCGTTCCGGTCTCGCTCGTTTCGCGTAGCGGTTCTGGTTTTCCTGGCTGCGTCGCCGGGCTGCCGGCATGCCGCCGTGCCGGGCGAAGAGGCGCGCCCGGCGCCGGTGCGGGCCGTCCGCGCTGAGCGTGTGACGGTCGGCCAGTGGACCGAGCTCCTCGGTGCCACGCAGGCCCCGCCCGGCCGGCGCGCACTCATCACCAGCCCGATCGAGGGGCGGGTCGTTGCGCTGCCGGACGGCGAGGGATCGGGACTGGCGGAAGGGGACCCAGTGACCGCGGGACAGGTCATTGCCCGCCTCGATGACCGCATCGCGCGCGCGAACCGCGAAAAGGCGGCGGCTGCCCTCACCGAGCTCGACGAGCAGAAGCGGCAGGCCGATTACGCGCTCGACCTGGCACGGATCGATATTCGCCGTTTCGAGGCGCTCGGCAAGGGGGGAGGCGGCGCGAACCAGGTCCAGCTCGTGTCGCCGATCGAGCTCGAGCGCGCGCGGATCGCGCTCGGCGACGCGCAATCCAAGCAGAAAGCGGTCACCGCGCGCCGGGAAGCCATTGACGCCGACCTGCGAGCGATCGACGAACAGC
>JBGPMX010000290.1:0-6573 GCA_041487215.1 Planctomycetia bacterium
CCCCGGGTTGCGGTCCCCTCGCCCCCGCGCTCATGGACTATGCGGGAAGAGAGTGATGCGGATACCCCCCCTTGTCCCCCCCTTGGCAAGGGGGGGAAGGGGGGGTATCAACTGCCCGGGGAGGGTGAGACGCTGCTTTGCGCTGGGAGGCGCTTGGGCTGCGTGAGGGGGCGCCCTCACCCCGTCCCTCTCCCACGGATCCATGAGCGGGAGAGGGGGCCGGACTCGCTCGCAGGCGTGCGCGTCCTTGGTCGCAGGGTCGTGCGCGCAACGCGCACGCCTGCGGCTTGCGGTTCAACGATCGCGCTCCCCTGGGTGGCGCTACGCGGCTCTTAGCCGCTCCCCTTCCCCTGGACTCCGGAGTCCAACCGCTTCGCGGTACGGATCTCGACCGAATACGTGGTGCCGTTTTCATTGAAAACCGCAGCCGGTCCTCTGGCACAACGACCGCCCGCCGTATAGAAACGATGCCATCCAACCGGAGATAGCCATGCGGCGAGCCGTCCTACGTGCCGTTCTTTGCCTCGCACTCGTCCCGCTGGCCGCGCTCCCCGCGCGGGGTGACGAGAAGACGCCGCCCACGCCCGAACAGACCCAGGCGACCGCGGCGATCGGCGAGTACTTCCGCCGCACCACCGCCCGGCTGGCCGACCGCGCCCTCGGCGACGTGGCGACGCTCGACGACTGGCAGCAAACCCGCCCGCGGCTGCGCCAGCAGATCCTGGACATGCTCGGCCTCTGGCCGCTCCCCGAAAAGACCGATCTCCACGCCACCGTCACCGGCACGGTGGAGGGGGACGGCTTCATCGTGGAGAAGCTCCACTTCCAGTCCATGCCTGGTCTCTATGTGACGGCGAACTTCTACCGCCCCAAAGAGGTCGATGGACCGCTCCCCACCATCCTCTACCTCTGCGGGCACGGCCAGGTGAAGATCGACGGCGTCTCGTACGGGAACAAGACCAGCTACCAGCACCATCCCGCCTGGTTCGCGCGCGAGGGCTACTGCTGCCTGATCATCGACACGCTGCAGCTCGGCGAAATCGAGGGGATCCACCACGGCACCTACCGCGAGGGGATGTGGTGGTGGATCGCGCGCGGCTACACGCCAGCCGGGGTGGAAGCATGGAACGCGGTGCGGGCGATCGATTACCTCGAGACCCGGCCCGAGGTAGACGCCAAGCGGATCGGCGTGACCGGCCGCAGCGGCGGCGGGGCGTACTCGTGGTGGTCGGCCGCCATCGATGAGCGCCCCGCCTGCTTCGTCCCGGTCGCCGGCATCACCGACCTCCAGAACCACGTGGTGGACGGCTGCATCGAAGGGCACTGCGACTGCATGTTCATGGTCAACACGTATGGCTGGGATTTCGCGATGGTGGCGGCGCTGGCCGCGCCGCGCCCGCTGCTCTTCTCGAACTCGGACAAGGACAAGATCTTTCCGCTCGACGGCGTGGTCCGCACGCACGCCAGGCTGCGGAAAATCTACGAGCTCTACGGGGCGGCCGACCGGCTCGGCCTTCTCATCACCGAAGGGCCGCACAAGGACACCCAGGAGCTCCAGGTGCCGGCGTTCCGCTGGTTCAACCGCTGGCTCCAGAAGAAGGACGAGCCGATCCGCCGCGTCGCCGACAAGCCGTTCGACGTCAAGCAGCTGCGGGTGTTCACCGAGCTCCCGCGGGACGAGCGGAACACGTCGATCCAGGAAACGTTCGTGCCGAAGGCGGAACCGCCCGAGCCGCCGTCGCAGCGCGCCCAATGGGAAACGCTCCGCGAACGCTGGCTGCACGAGCTGGCCGAACGATCGTTCCGAGGCTGGCCGGCGAGCCCGCCCGCTCTCGACGTGCGCTGCGTCGCCCAGCAGGAAGCCGCTGGGCTGCGCCTGCGGGTGCTCGACTACACCAGCGACGAGAACCTGCGGCTGCCGATCCTGCTGATTGACGGCGCACAGGGCAAGACGTCCGACCTGGCGGTCGTGGTGGCGGACAGCGAGGCCTGGCACGCGTGGCGGGCCGCTCTGGCGCCGCGCTTCGCCGCCGTACTACCGGGGGGCGGCGCGGACCCGGACGACGCGGCGTTCGCGGCGCTGGCGCAGCGGATCCAGGGGACCGGCTCGGCCGTGGCGATCGTCGCACCGCGTGGCAGCGGCCCGAACGAGTGGGATCCGCGCAAGGCGACGCAGATCCGTCGCCGCTTCGTGCTGCTCGGCAAGACCGAGGACGACGGACGGGTTTGGGATGTGCGGCGCGCCATCCAGACGCTCGTCGCTCTCGACGGGCTCGGCACCGCTCGGGTTTCGATCGAGGGCAAGGGCCGGGCGGCCGGCATCGCGCTTTACGCCGGGCTGTTCGAGCCGCGTGTCGCGCGGTTCGAGCTCGATAATCCGCCGGTCACGCACCGCGACGGGCCGATCTTCCTCAACGTGCTGCGCGTGCTGGACATGCCCCAGGCTGTCGCACTCGCTTTGCCGCGTCCGGTCGTGCTCTGCGGCAGCGACGCGAAAGCGTGGCGCTGGCCCGCCGCCGTCGCGCGGCTCTATGACAGCAACCACCCGCCCGTTGAAGTTCGAGAATCACCAGCAAACGCCGAATGATCAAACGCCCACCCCGTATCGCCACGGCTCTCCTTTGCAGCTTCGCGGTAGCCTTGGTGGCGCATGTTCGGCGCGGGTCTCCGACCCCGCCGCTCACTAATATGTTCGGCGCGGATCGCCCGACCCCACATGTTCGGCGCGGGTCTCCCGACCCCGCCGCTCACTCCATGTTCGGCGCGGATCGCCCGACCCCGCCCTGCTTTCACGCCCGAAATACGGTGTAGGCCAGCGCGTTGGCGAAGATCCCGCCCAGAAAGGCCACGGTCCAGACGACCATGATCTGGCGGATTTTCCAGCGGTCCGCGTTCACCCAGCCAACAATGAACGTGATCAGGTAGCCGATGCCCAAGCACAAGAGCACAGTGCAGACGATCCCCAGCGCGGTCTGCCCGTGCTGGAATATCTGAATGAGCACGAAGACAAGGCACACGAATTGCGCGATGCCGAGCACCACGGACAGGACCATCAACAGCGCATGCATCGCACGTCCTTTCACTAATGAGCGCGCTCGTCAGGAATGACCAGTCGTCGTTCCGTAGCCACCTCTGTCCGCAGAGGAGCCGCCGACCGATCACGGACCGGGTGGCCGAGCGCAACGGGCCGACCCGGTCGTCACAGGGTACAAAGCTCGCCTCATTCGCGCGATGGCCCACGCCCTTCGGCGGTCTGTCCGGCCAGCTCGTGGACGGCCGCGACGATGCGCTCCTCGACGGTCGGCCCCCACTTCGTGGGCAGCCCGTAATAGAGCATCGCGCCGCCCCCTTCGTAGCCCCCCTCATCGAGTACGCGCCGCGACGGGATATACGCCATCACGTCGTTCGCGTACGCCGTCACCCAGGCGCGCGCGCCACCCAGCTCCTTCTTGAGCCGGAGCGAATAATCGACGACCACCTCGCCCCCGAGCACCACCCAGGTGAGGTCGCCGAGCCGCCACACCTGGACCGGGTACGGATAGGTCGGGCTCAGCGCGCCGTTCTGATCGATCTGGCTCAGGAGCAGTTTCGCACGGCGACGTTCCTGCGGCGTTCCGCTCTCGGCGGTTCGCTCGATCTCGTCGCGCGTGGGCAGCGTGTCGAACGGCAGGTCGATGCGGCTGAAACGCGCGGCGAGGCCGCTCGTGAC
Source organism: Planctomycetia bacterium (assembly GCA_041487215.1). Classification (GTDB taxonomy): domain Bacteria; phylum Planctomycetota; class Planctomycetia; order JALXBF01; family JBGPMX01; genus JBGPMX01. The sequence goes on from JBGPMX010000290.1 coordinate 3,710, forward strand.
GGGGTGCATCGAGCTCTCGAGCACGCGCTCGACCGCCTCGGCCAGCTGCCGGCCGTAGTCGTCGGCCAGCTCGACGCTGCGCCGCGGCAGCGGGTTCTGGTCCGCGCCGCATCCTGAAAAGAACAGCGCGACGGCCGACGGGTGCGCCGCCTCGATGTGCAGCTGCGCGAAGCCGGCGTAGTCGCCGCTCCACTGGTAGAACGCGAGCACGGTGTTGTGGCAGGCGTAACCGAAGACGACCGCCTTGAGCGTACCGTCCGGCGCGGTGACACGCAGCACTGGCACGTCGTGATCCACGGGTCCCTTGAGTTCGCCGGCCGCCCGGAGCTCGGGCACCTTTGCCTCGGGGTTGTTGCGGCGGTTGACCGCGAACGACGCTGTGCCGCTGCCCCAGGCGAGCCGGGCCGGCTCGAGTTTGCCGACCGCTTCTTCGGCGACGTGCAGCATCTTGTCACGCAGCGTGGCCGCGTAGCGATCGACCTTCTCCGCTTCCTCGGGCGCAAGGTCCCACATGGCGAGCAGGTTCGTGCCGACGACCGGTCCGGTGTGCGTGTGGGACATGCAGAGCATGATGCGGTCGCGATCGATCCCGAGCTTCCTGGTGATCGCGTCGCAGATCTGGTCGCAGAGCGGCCGCGAAATGCCGACGAGATCGGCCGTGAGCACGAGCGAACGAGCGCCGCTCGGGTCCTCCATGGCCAGTGCCTTGGCCCAGAGATCGTGCAGCTTGCCCTCCGCCGGGTGGTCCCGCCCGCCATACCCCGACATCCACATAAGCTCGTCCGGCGTGATGGCGATCTTGGCCGCTCCCGCCTTCCATTCGCCGGCGCACGCGGGGGCGCGGAGCGCTCCGAAAAGCGCAGCGACGCCGACACTGAAATGAATCACACAGGCTCGCATATTGCCCCTTAGGAACGTACGTCAGGCTTTCCAGCCTGACTGTGTTGGCCGAATTCTACAGCCGCACTTCGGCAGCGAGCGGTCCCGAGTGACCGCATGCATGCGGTTCCCCGTCCGTTTCGGCGCGCAGCGGCGGACTCAAGCCAGGATCTCGCGGATCGGCGTGCCGCCGTGCGCAATCGCCACGGGTCGGCCCGCTTGGTCGCGCACCAGCAGCGCAGGATCGATGCCCAGGCAGTGATAGATGGTAGCACACACGTCGCCGGTGCTCACCGGCTTGTCCTTGACGTAAGCCGCCTGGGCGTCCGAGGCGCCGTGCACCGTGCCGCCGCGGATGCCGGCCCCCGCCAGCAGGACCGAGTAGCAGAACGTCCAGTGGTCGCGGCCGGCGGCCGGATTGATCTTGGGCGTGCGTCCGAAATCGCTCATGACCACGACGAGCGTCTCGTCGAGCAGGCCGCGCTGATCCAAATCCTCCATGAGAGCGCTGTAGGTCAGGTCCAGGTAAGGCAGGTTGTAGTCGCGCAGGATGGCGAAGTTCCGCGTGTGGGTGTCCCAGCAATCGTACTGCAGCCGCAGCCGCTCCCAGTAGCAGTCCCAGGTCACGTTGACGAACCGCACCCCCGCCTCGACGAGCCGCCGCGCGATGAGTGCACTCGATCCGAACAGCGTGCGTCCATAGCGCTCGCGCAGCTTCGGGTCCTCCTGCTCGAGGTCGAAGGCCGCTCGGGCGCGCGACGAGGTGAGCATGCCGAATGCCCGGTGGCGCTGGCGATCGAACGTGCCCAGCGCGCGTGCGGATTCCGCCGCGCGCAGGGCGTCGTCGAGCTGGGCGAGCAGACCGCGGCGTGTGTTGAGCCGGTCGATGGTCAGCTCGTCGCCGAGCACGCTGTTCGGGATGTGCGGTTCGCCGCGCAGCACCTGAGGATGTCCCGGCGCCTCGGCCGGCGCGTCCTTGTCGATGTATGGGCTGCACTCGGTGAAGAGCGGGTCGTAACGCTTGCCCAGGAAGCCGGCGTAGGGGCCCGGCCGGCGGATCGACTGACCCCAGCCGAGATAGCACGGCATGTAGACGTAAGCGGGCGGGTGCTCGGGGCCGGTCGGGTTCAGGAACTCGCAGACCGAGCCCATGCTGGGCGGGTAGGTGTCGCGGGTGGTGACGATGTTATCGAGCGGCACTTCGTAGCCGGTGTAGCTGGGCAGCGTGTTGTGGCAGCCGGCCTTGTGGTTGACCGAGCGTACGAGCGCGGCGCGGTGCATCCAGCGCGCCGTGCGGGGCAGATGCTCACAGATCTCGATGCCGGGCACGTTGCTGGCGATCGGCTTGAACTCGCCCCGGATCGCGTCGGGTGCGGCCGGCTTCAGGTCGTACATGTCCTGACTCGGGGCACCGCCCAGCAGGTAGAGCACGATCACGCTCTTGGCCTTGCCGGGCCGCAGGGGCGCCGGGCGAGCCTCCTCGGCGTGCAGCAGGTGGGTGAGTGTCAGGCCGCCGAGGGCGGACAGCGCACCGGCTCGGAGCGTCTCCCGGCGTGTGAGGCCGTCACAACAGCGCCGCGGGCTACCGAGCATGGTGATCATAGGGCGGGTCCCCGGGTGGGAGTGCTTGGGCAGGTCGAACCGCACGCTGGTAGCGTAAAGAAAGGTGCGGCTCGCATCAACCACGAATCGGCGGGCTTTGGGGGGGGGAGTGGCCGGGCTTCCATGGCTGGCGGAAGTGAGGCCGATGGCAGTCGGGGAAAGCAACGACGGTTCATTCGCACCGGCTTTTCGGGGTCCGGCCCCCTCTCCCGCTCACGGATCCGTGGGAGAGGGACGGGGTGAGGGCGCCCCCTCACGCAGCCCAAGCGCCTCCCAGCGCAACGCACCGTCTCACCTGCCCGGGCAGCTGATACCCCCCCTTCCCCCCCTTGCCAAGGGGGGGACAAGGGGGGGTATCAGCACCCACTTCTCCTCCCGCATCG
>JBGPMX010000291.1:0-6548 GCA_041487215.1 Planctomycetia bacterium
AGAGCCTCGCGCTGCTCTCCGATATCCTCAGCTGGCACGCGCAGCACCCGACGAGCTCGTGGGCCGGGCTGCTGCCGCCGGCGGCGGCCATCCTGACCGCGGCGCTCGATGATCCGGTGGACGAGAGCCGGGTCGCGGCCCTGGAGATGCTCCGTGACGCGTGGGCCTGGATGCCACCGGACGCGAACACCGTCGCCGAACGCAAGACGTTGGCCATGTGGAAGGCGTCGCTGCACGAGCGCGCTGTGGAGCTGCTCGGGGCGCGCCCGGTGAGGGTCCGCGCGGCGGCCGCGGCGACCGTGGCCCTGGGGCCGGTCGAGACCGCCGCGCAGCAGGCGATCGAGCTGCGGCACGACCCCGCCCACCTCGTGCGCCGCACGCTGCTGCTCGCCGTCTCCGATGCCCCGCAGTGCCTGGCCAGCGAGGACATCCTGCCGTTCCTGAACGACCCCGACCTCGACGTCCGGACGACCGCCGAGCTGGTACTGAGCTGCCGCGGCGCGGAGCTCGAGGAGATCCAGCTGGCGCGGCGGGCCACGAGCAGCTCGCCGCTCGTGCGCGCCCAGGTCCCGCACTACGTGCTCGCCAGCACCAAGGTCGACCAGGTCGTCTGGCTGGAACACCTGAGCCGGGACGATGCACCCGAGGTGCGCGTCGAGGCCGTGCGCGCACTCGCCACCATGGCGGACGACACCTGCCGCAGCCGGCTGCGCGAGATGGCCGCGGGCGATCCGGACCCGGTGGTGCGCGACCTGGCCGCACAGTCGAGCGGCGAGCCGCCCGGCAATGACGCGACGTCCACGGCGGCAGCGGCCGAGCCGGTCAACCTCCCGGCGCTCACATCCCCCCGCGCCAATTAGCGAGCGACCGGGCACCAGCCGCCGGCTTAGGCTAGCAAGGATCCACGACGCCGCTCGCGGCACGGCCGGCATTCACCCGCAGCATCTCCTTGTCGCTACCGCTCCAGGAAACAAGTAGCGCCGCGGGCCGTTCGGGTGGACCGGACGCCGCCGGCGCCGCTCTCTAACGGCCGTGACGGAGGTACGTCACTGCTGCCGCGGCGTTTTCGATTTTTCTTGACACGGCGTCCGAGCACCCCCCAATTAAGGTGGCGTCCCGCTCACCCTTCGCGTCTTATTCTTTGTGGAAAGGGGACTGCCGTGCGTCACCCGCTTCTTGTCCGCTCGCTCACAATCCTGGCCGTCGCTGCCGCCACGCTGCTCGCACTATCCGCTAGCGCGGATGCGCATCACCGTCGTTGCTGCTGCTCGTCTGGACCGGTCATGCAGCCGGCGCCGGGCCAGCCCCCGGCCCCCGCTCCTGGCACCATGTGGCGCGCGGTGTGCAACGATACAACCGACCCCGAGCACCAGGGCATGGCCTGGAGCTCCGGACCGTATGGCGACCAGACGACGGCTCAGTACATCGCCGGTTACCATAACGGGATGGCGGACCGCAGCCACACCGCCACGGCTGTCTCGCTGGTTTCCGCCATGCCAGGGCCCGCGCCGGCGGCACGCGCCCCGGGGGCTGCGGCCGCGCCGGGCGTCCCTTCCGTCTGGCACGTCACTTGCGCAACGAATGCGGCCCCCCACGCGGGGGCAGTGCTTTGCTCCGGCCCGTACGCGAACCGGGGGCACGCCGAGCGTGACAAGAACGAGCACAAGCGCAAGTACCCGGATCACGATCCACGCGTCGAGGCCGGGGCCTGCCCATAGGCCGAGGCCAGGTAGTGGGTCAGTTTGGCTGATACCCCCCTGTCCCCCCCTTGCTAAGGGGGGGACAGGGGGGGTCGTTCCTCAAACTGACCCACTACCCGAGGCCAAGAAACAGGTAGTGAGAGCGCCGCATTCGCGGTATCGTGTTGCCAGTCCCGTTCTCGCCTCGCGACCTGCAGCACGAAGCCATGTCGGCAGACCCGCGGCTCACTGATCTGGTATCCCGTTGGGAACGCTTGCGAGGCGAGGGCGCGACCGCCTCCGTCGAGTCGCTCTGCCGCGACTGCCCGGAGCTGGCCGATCAGCTGCGCGAGCAGATCTTGGCCCTCGAAGGCACCGACGCGTGCACCGCCCCCAATACGCCGTGCGGTGCGTCGTCGCCGCCCCAGGTTCGCTCCGATCCCCTTCCCGCCAAACTCGGCCGCTACAGCGTCGAGGCGCGCCTGGGGGCCGGCGGCTTCGGCGTGGTGTACCGCGGCTACGACGACCGGCTGGAACGCCTGGTGGCGATCAAAGTGCCCCACGCGTGGCGTTTCCATTCTCCCGGCGACATTGCGCGGTTCCTCCAGGAGGGGCGTCACGCGGCGCGGCTCGACCATCCCAGCATCGTCCCGGTGTACGACGTGGGCCAGACCGAGACGTGCTGTTACATCGTGTACAAGCTGATCGAGGGGAGCAGCCTGGCCGATCGTCTCTGCCAGGGCCTGCTGCCGCACGATCAGGCGGTGCACATCACGGCCGAGGTGGCCGAGGCGCTCGCCTACGCGCATCAACAAGGGCTGTACCACCGGGACATCAAGCCCGGGAACATCCTGCTCGATCGCGCGGGCAAGCCGTACATCGCGGACTTTGGCGTGGCGGTCCGTGAGCAGGACCTTGCGAAGCAGCAGGGGCTGGCGGCTGGAACCTTTCCGTACATGGCGCCGGAGCAGGTGCGGGGCGAGGGGCACCGCATCGACGGGCGTGCCGACGTCTACAGCCTGGGAATCGTGCTCTACGAGCTGCTCACGGGGCGGCGGCCGTTCGAGGCGGAATCACGCGAGGAGCTGGTCGACCAGATTCTGCACCGCGAGGCGAAGCCGCTGCGCCAGGTTCGCTCCGCGATCCCGCGCGAGCTGGATCGCATCTGCCTGCGGGCGATTTCCAAGCGGGTGACCGATCGCTACCCTACCGCCGGGGACATGGCGGAGGAGCTGCGGCTCGTAGCCGGGAGCCTGGGCGTGGAGAGTCGCGCGGCGCCGCCGGGGCGCGGCGACGCCGTGCGGGACAGCCCCGCGCCCAGCAGCGATGGGGTACGCGCCCCGCTCAGCGACGCGCGGCCCCGGGTCGTGCCCAAGGGGCTGCGTTCCTTCGGTCCCGAGGACAGCGAGTTCTTTCTCGAGCTGGTGCCCGGCCCACGCGACGGCACCGGGCTGCCGACGGGCGTTCGGTTCTGGAAGCGGCTGATCGAGGAGCGCGACCCGGACGCCACCTTCGCGGTCGGGCTCCTGTACGGGCCGTCCGGCTGCGGAAAGAGCTCGCTGGTTCGCGCGGGACTGCTGCCCCGCGTGGCCCCGTTCGTGCGGACGGTGTATGTCGAGGCGACGCGCGAGGACACCGAGGCGCGGCTTGCGCGCGCGCTCGGCAAGGCGTGTCCCGGTCTCGACCGGGGCGCCTCGCTGCGGCACATGATGTCTTCGCTGCGCATCGCGGAGTCCGGCCGCGACAAGATCCTGATCGTCCTGGATCAGTTCGAGCAGTGGCTGCACGGGCACAGCGCTGTATCCGAGACGGAGCTGGCCACCGCGCTGCGGCAGTGTGACGGCGGCCGGCTGCAGTGCCTGCTGCTGGTGCGGGACGATTTCTGGCTCGCTGTGAGCCGGTTCATGCGCGAGCTCGAGATCCCGCTCGTCGAGGGCCGCAACATCGCGCTGGTGGATCTGTTCGACGCGACGCACGCACGCCGGGTGCTCGCGGCCTTCGGCCGTGCCTACGGGCGGCTCCCCGAAACGGCCGGCGACGAGACCCCGGACCAGAAGCGGTTTCTCGACCAGGCGATCGCCGCGCTCGGGCGCGACGGCAAGGTCATTCCCGTCCAGCTCAGCCTGTTCGCCGATATGCTGAAAGGCAAGCCCTGGACGCCGGAGACGCTGCGTGAACTGGGCGGCATCGAAGGCGTCGGGCTCATTTTCCTTGAAGAGACGTTCGGTTCGCGCCTGGCAAACCCCGAGCACCGGGGTTTTCAGCGCCCCGCCCGCGCCGTGCTCGGCGCCCTGCTCCCCGAGAGCGGCACGGACATCAAGGGGCGGCTGCGATCCACGCACGAGCTAGCCGCGGCCTGCGACCTGGCGCCCCGATCGCGCGAGTTCCTCCGCTTGCTCGAGATCCTGGATCGCGAGCTGCACATCGTCTCCCCCACGGATGTGCCTGAGGCGGAGTCGGCGTCGGAGTCCTCGACTCACGCAGCGGCGTCCACGAGCGGCTCGGTGCCTGCCTCCGAGAGCCCGGTGGGGGCGATTTCGTCCGTTCGCTACCAGCTGACGCACGACTACCTGGTCCCCCCGCTCCGCGCCTGGTTGCACCGCGAGAAGCGCAAGACGTGGCGTGGCAGGGTCGCGTTGCGGCTCGAGGAGCGCACCATGGAATGGCGGCGCAGCCGCGAACACCGGCTCCTCCCGTCTCTGTCCGAGTACCTCTCAGTCCTGGCAGCGTTGCGGCCGGCCCAGCGGACGGTCGACCAGCGCGAGCTGGTTCGCGCCGCCGGGCGCTATTACTCGGTGCGTGGCGCTGCGGTCGCGATGCTGCTGCTCGCGGTGCTGGCGGGCGGCGGTCGGTACATTGGGTCGGTCCATCAGCAGGCGCGTCGCGATCGCGCGGCCGACCTGGTCAAGGCTCTGCTGAACGCGCCGCCCGAGAAGGTGGCTGTGGTGACGGAGCAACTCGCGCCGCTGCGTGACGCGGCGGTGCCCTTGCTGGAGCAGCAGCTTGCGGGTCCCTTGTCTCTTTCCGAGCGGCTACATGCGATCTTTGCCCTGGGCAGCCCGGACGGCGAGCGGCTCCAGTTCCTGCTCGATGCGATTGCGGACGCCCCGGTGGCGGAGTGCGGCAATCTCGTCGCCGCGCTGGCGCCGCGTGCCGAACTCGTGCGGGAGACGCTGCGCGAGCGATCGCGCGGGGCAGAAACGGCGGCGCGCCGCGCGCGCTACGCGATCACCGCGCTGCATCTGGGCGACCCGCTTCCGGCGCGTGAGCGGCTCGCGCCCGCGCCCGATCCCGTGGACCGAGCGGCCATTATCCACGGCGTGCGCGCGTGGCGCGCCGACCTGGCTCCCTTCCTGGGCGTGCTCGAAGGCGCCGACGACCCAGACCTGCGATCGGGCCTCTGCATCGCGCTCGGCACCATCTCGAGCGAGCTGTTGGCACGCGACGAGCTCGACAGGGGCGGGGCGATCCTGAACCGGCTGTTTCTCGAGTCTCGCGACGGGCCGAGCCATAGCGCGGCCGGCTGGGCGCTGCGGCAGTGGGGGCGCACGCTGCCGCCACGCCCGAACGGCCGCTCCGTTCCAGAGGCAGCGCGCTGGTTCGTCAACCAGCACGGCATGACGCTGATCGAAATCCCGGCCGGCGACTTCATCATGGGGGCGGAGGACGTGAAGGGGGCGACGCCCCACCGCGTCCGCCTGTCGCAGCCGTTCTGCATGTGCGACCGCGAGACCTCCGTGGCGCTGTTTGAGCAATTCATGGCGGATACCAGCCCCGGCGTGGAAAAGCCCGAAGATTGGCCCGGCACCAACCGCGACATTAGCCCCGGAGATGACCACCCGGTGCAACCGGTCAGCTGGTTGGACGCGATCCTGTTCTGTAACTGGCTGAGCGATCGCGAAGGGCGGCAGCGTTGCTATTTGCGAACGGACAAGGTCGAGATCGAGCAAGTGGACGACAAGTCTACGACCAGAGCGTGGCCGGTTTGGTCCTGTGATTTCGACAAGGACGGCTACCGGCTTCCGACTGAGGCCGAGTGGGAATATGCGTGCCGCGCGGGTACGCACAGCCATTACGAGTTTGGTGACCCATCGCTCGTGCCGCTCTATGCTGTCTTCGCCGCCGAGTACACCGAGCCGTGCGCGAGCCGCATGCCGAGCCGCTGGGGATTGTTTGATATGTACGGCAACATTCGCGAATGGTGTTACGACCGGGGGGGTGACTATCCTGACGCGGAGCAGGTCGACCCGATGGGCGACGCAGAGGCGATTCCGCGCGTGCAGCGCGGCGGGTGCTGGGCCGACATGCCGCGGAGTTGGACGTCCCCGGCGCGCATGATCGAACTGCTGCCGATCTGGCGTGCCTCTTCCATGGGCTTCCGCGTGGTCCGCTCGGGGCCGGGACGGGGCGCGGCTCCGCCGGCCGCGTACTCCAGCCGGCGGTTCGGGCTGAACGGTCGCCACATGGCGCCGCCGCTTTCCATAGATACCCGGCAATGACGTAGCTACGTCACACGCTGGTGCAGCGTTGTCGGTTTTCTTGACACGCCATCCGGGCACCCCCAATTGGAATCGCGTCCCGCTCGGCCGCGTCTCGCGTTTTTTTTGAGGCCGGGACCTGCGATCGGGTCTCGCCATTGGATGACCTTGACACGGGCGCGGCAGGTTTCTGCCCCACTCGTGCGTTGGTTCCTTGACAGCGCTGCGGCAGCTCGCCCGACTAGCCTAGCGTCTCGCGCACTCTTTTCTCCTTTGTCGAAAGCGGGGCTCCCTTGCATTACCGAGCTTTAGGTCGCGCTCTTGCGCTGGTTGCGGCGGCCGCCACAACGATTGTGGTGCTGTCGGCAGCTGCGGATGGACCGCATCGACA
>JBGPMX010000292.1:0-6535 GCA_041487215.1 Planctomycetia bacterium
ATTCGAAACTCCCGAGGCGGTGCGCGCCCGGCGCTGGTTGGTCGCGATGCAGAACCACGACGGCGGCTGGGGCGGCGCGGCCGGTGCGCCCTCCACGACCGAGGAAACCGGGCTCGCGGTGGAGACGCTGGCTCAAGCTCGGGCGGCCGCCGACGAGGCACGGGCGTGCCACCGCGGCGCCGCCTGGCTGGTCGCTCGCGTTCTCTCGGAAGATTGGAGAAAACCGTCGCCCATCGGTCTCTACTTCGCTAAACTCTGGTACTACGAGCGGCTGTATCCGCTGATTTTTACCGTGGCGGGCCTGGGCCGGGCGCGCCACGCGCTGAGCGCGCTCGATACCCCGACCGCGGCCCCTGCCTCGACGTGATGGTGTGTCGGTCACCCCGCCGCAAAGGATAGCAAGGCGAACCATTAGGCTGCAAGAGCGCTCCGGTGGCGAGCGCGTCGCGCATCACGAACCCCGAGAGGTGAGCATCTGTGGCAACTGCACCCATGGAGTTGGACCAGGTGACGCCGCCGGCCACGGAGAAGAAGCCGAAGCGTCCGAGCACCGCGCACCTCAAACTTGTTCCCGCATCGCAAGCCGCGCGCCAGCAGATCCGACGCGCGGCGAAGCTCATCGCGGACTCGCTAGACCACTCCCGCCCCCTCACCAAGGACTTTCTCCAGCAATCGGCCACGCAGCTCCTGGCGGCGCTCGGTCACCCCGAGAGCTATCTCGGATTTACCATGGTCACGATTTCGAACGAGTTCTGGCGTGACCAGTTCATGGCTACCGATTTCCGCAGGCGGTTGCTGCTCCTGCCGCACTGCCTGAAGCACGCCGAGGGCTGCCCGGCCGATTACGACGAGTTCGGGCTGGACTGCCGCAAGTGCGGCGCATGTTCCATCGCCGACTTCAAGGTGACGGCCGAGGACCTCGGCTACAAGGTGCTGGTCGCCGAGGGGACGCCGATCGTGCTCAAGATCATCGTGAGCGGGCACGTCGACGCGATCCTCGGCGTCGCCTGCCTCAATGTGCTCGAGAAAGCGATCGACAAGGTGCTCAAGGTCGGCATTCCCGCCCTGGCCGTGCCACTGCTGTCGAGCGACTGCAAGAACACGTCGGTAGACGACGACTGGGTGAATGAAGTCATCGGCCTGCGGCAAGAAGCGCCGAAGACGCGCACCCGCACCTACCTGCCGCTGCTCCGGGCAGCCAGCCGGATGTTCGACGCGCCCGAGCTCGAACGGCTCGCGCCGCGCGCGCGCCTATCGACCTCGCCTTCCAAGACGGGGCAGGCCGAGGCGAGCTCGGGCGATGCGGCGCCACGGCCGGGCGGCAAGGCGGCGGCCGAACTGCGGGACCCGATCGCCGAGACCGAGGCGATCGGCTACGACTGGCTGGCGCGCGGCGGCAAGCGGTTCCGCCCCTTCATTACCCTGGCCGCGTATGACGCTCTGCACCAGGGGCGCGCGACCCTGGTCGATCCGGAGACCGGCAGTGTCGAGCTGTCCGATGCAGTGCTCCGCGCAGCGCTGGCGATCGAAACATTCCACAAGGCGTCGCTGGTGCACGACGACATCGAGGACGATGACACGTACCGCTACGGCCGCGAGACGCTGCACCGCAAGCACGGCGTCCCTACCGCACTCAACGTGGGCGATTACCTGATCGGGCTCGGCTACCGCCTGATCAGCCGCGACCGGCAGACGCTGGGGGGCGACTGCGCGGCCGATATCCTGGACCGCATGGCGGACGCGCACCTGAAGCTGGCCGAGGGCCAGGGCGCGGAGCTTGCCTGGCGCGCGAGCGGCCGGAAAGCACTCACACCACTCGAGGCGCTCAAGATCTACGCGCTCAAAACGGCGCCGGCCTTCGAGGCGGCGCTCTACGCCGGCCTGCGTCTGGCCGGTCCGGTAGACAAGCACGCCGAGATGGTCACGAACTTCTCCCGCCACCTGGGCGTCGCCTTCCAGATCCTGAACGACCTCAAGGACTGGCAGGGGGACGATCGCAACAAGCTGCTCGTGGGACAGGATGTGCTGGCCGCGCGGCCGACCCTGCTGCTCGCCCTGGCGCTCGAGGGGTCGAGCGCAGACGACCGCGCAGAGATGCTCGGCATGATCGACCTGCCCGAACGGTCCGCGGACATCGTGCACCGCGTCGAGCGGATCTTCCAGGCAGCCGGCATCTTCACGAAAGCCGAACGGCTCATCGAGAAGTACACCGAGCGCGCCGAAGCGACGGCCGACGACGTCGAACCGGCCGAGCTGCGCGAGCTCTTGTACTTCCTGATCGACACCGTGCTGGATCGCGAAGCCGCGAGCCCCGCCGAACCGGCCCTCCTGACGCTGCCGATCCTGGCCGCTCCCGCCTGAGTCATGGCATCGAGCGTTCCCGGCCCCGACCTGAGAGATCTGTTCGGCGTCTTCGCCGACGAAGCGGGGGCCGTGCCCCCGGACTTCGCGATCATCCCACCGCAAGAAGTGCCCGAGCCCTACCGCCGGCTCCTGGTGCACGAGCACCACATGACGGTAACCCTCGATGAGTACCACGGGGAGAAGGTCGAGCTTCGCGTGCTGGCGCAACGCCGCGCCGGCAACCAGTACGCGCGGCTGATCCTGCTCGCCCTGCCGTCGAGCGGCGAAGTCGTGCAGTTCGGCATCATGCGCATCGATTTCGACTGCCTGTACCGGCCGGAAGTGAAAGACGAGATCCTCGCCGGCAAGACCCCACTCGGTCGCATCCTCATCGAGCACGACGTGTTGCGCCGCATCGAACCGACGGCCTATTTGCGCATCACGCCGAACGCCGCCATCCGCGGCTGGTTCAACCTGCAGGGCTCACCGGCGATCTACGGACGCCTGGCCTGGATGATGTGCAACAACCTGCCGGCGATCGAGCTGCTCGAGGTGGTTCGGCCGGCAGAGAGTTGAGTGCATCAAAGCGGAGCCAGACCGTGCGCCCAGAGCCGTACGTCAGGCACACGTACGTCAGGCTTTCCAGCCTGACAGGCCGAGGCCCGGGCAGTGTCAGGCTGGAAAGCCTGACGTACACCCGGACGGCAGCATAGCTTCTTCGACGCACCTCTTAGCGACCAGCACGCCACGCGGGGCGTTAGATCAGCTCGGCAATCGGCTGCGCGCCGCCGGGCAGCAGGTACTGCGGCCGACCGGTGCTGTCCGGGAACTGCGTGGCGGAGTCGATCCCGAGCACGTGGAAGATGGTGGCCATGAGATCCTTCGGCGTGATAGGCGTCGACTTCGGCACCTCGGCATGCGCCGACGATTCGCCCACCACCTGACCCATCTTGAGCCCGCCGCCCGCCAGGGCCAGCGTGCACAGCGGGCCCCAGTGATCGCGCCCGCCGTGCGGGTTGACCCGCGGCGTGCGGCCGAATTCGCCGGTCATGACCAGCAGAATCCGCTCGCTGAGCCCGCGCTCCGCGAGGTCTTCGAGGAAGACGGAGATGGCATGATCGAGCGGCGGGCAGGCCTGCTCGAGCTGCCGAGCGATCGCCAGCTCGGCCGGCTTGTTCGGATCGCCGTGCATGTCCCAGCCCTGCGCCGAATTGGCGTAGTTCAGCGTGACGAACCCGCAGCCCGCTTCGCAGAGCCGGCGCGCCAGCACGAGCTGCTCGCCCAGCCCCTTGCCGTAACGGTCTCGGGTGCGCGGATCTTCCAGGTTCATGTCGAACGCCTCCTTGGACCGCCCAAGGATCAGATCGAACGCCTGCTGCTCGAACGCGTCCAGGCCGAGCATCTCGCCGCTGCGATCGATGCGGCGGTCGATGTGGTCCAGCGATTTGAGCAGCTGCCGGCGGTCGCCGATCCGGTCCAGCGCGACGGCGAGGCTCATGTTGGAACGGGCCTGGCCGCCGATGTCGAACGGGGCGTTCGCGGGCCCCAGGAACTCCGGGCCGTCCGCGTACAACCCGCTGAGACGCACGTACGTCGGCATTCCCGTCACCGGGTTGTTCGCGCCGCGTACTTTGGCGGTGATCGATCCCATCGAGGGCTTGATCGGCGGCATGCCGGCATCGGCCGGCGGGTAATCCACGCCGGTCATGACAAAGTGCGTACCGCCGGCGTGGCCCGAGTTGCCGTGTGCAAACGACCGCACGAATGCCATGCGATGGGCCTGCTCGGCCATGCGCGGCAAGAGACCGCCGATCTGCACGCCGGCGAGGCTGGTGCGGACGGCGCCGACGGTGCTGCGGAATTCGGCGGGGGCCTCCATTTTCGGGTCGAACGTCTCGATGTGGGTCGGCCCGCCGCCCAGCCAGATCCAGATGACCGACGTGCCCTTGGTGACACGCCCTTGTGCGGCCGCCTGGGCCCGCGCGCTCAGGAGCCCGGGCAGAGTGAGGCCGGTGAGGCCGAGCGTTCCGACCTTGAGAAAGTTCCGCCGTGTGGTGCCCTCGCAATCCGTGCTGCACGCGCGTCCCCAGATGTTCAGCATGGCCAGACGGTCCTTTCCGGAAGACTCGGGTCCTCGGTCCCACGCTGCTGTTATCGCCGGCCGGGCCCCCTGCGTCAAGCTCAAATCAGTGTCGGCTTATATGTGCCCGGGTTGTTTGGAGGAGCCCCAGCGTTTCCGGGTGACCGTTCCACTCGCCGATAACCCATTCGAAAACAGCTTGGTTACCTGCATGATTCCTGGCAGCTGCGGCAGGACGCTGAAGCCGATACGAGTGGTATAATTCACTCGAATGTTTGCGCCGCATCGATCGAAGGAGAGAAACCGGGTATGGCAGACCAGTCGGTTAGCCGTTCTGAATCCGCGCCGCAGCGACGAGCGCGTGCGAGTGAGCAGCACGTCGCTGAGTGGTTGGATCTGCTCAACGCGGCGGAGCAGTTCTTGCTGGCGGGCCTCCGGCGCGAGGCGGGCGCCGCGCGGGATGTCGAACCAGCGTATCGGCACTGGTACGCTCGGCAGGCGAATGAACGGGATTCCACGCGGCTGAACATGCTGCGGGAGCTAGAGCGCCGCGAGGGGCAGCATGGCTGCTGAAGTTGTGTTGCGAGCGCTCCAGCGCGCGTGGGTAAGCCTCGAACCACTCCACGTACCGATGGCCGTCATGGGCGGTTTGGCCCTCGCCGCCTGGAAACACGTCCGCGCCACGCGCGACGTGGATCTGCTTGTCGGGGTCGGCGGCACCACTCCCGAAGCAATCGTCGATTCGCTCATCGGAGCCGGCATGCGACCGAAGCGACAGCCGGCCATCCAGCCACTCGGCCAGTTCCACTTATTGCAGATGCTTTTCGAGCCGCCAGATTCGTTTCTGGAGCTCGAGGTGGACATCCTGTTTGCGGAGAGCGAGTACCAAGAGGCCGCTCTCGGCCGGCGCGTCGCGTTGCGGCTTTCCGAAATGGACACCGATCTGTTCGTGCTTGCTTGTGAAGACCTGGTCATCCACAAGCTCTTAGCCGGCCGCGCCGTGGACCGCGCGGATGCAGCCGCCTTGCTGAGAGCGAACCGGCCCACGCTCGACTTGGCTTGGCTCAACCAGTGGGTCCATCGTCTGGGTCTCGGTCCCGAGTGGGCGGAGGTCTGGCGTGAAACGTTCCCCGGCGAAGCTGCGCCTGTCACCGCCTGAGCTCGCTTTTCCGGAGCGACGCTCGCCCAGCTCTATCCAGTCGATCCAGGCAGCTCCCGCCTAGCGATTAGGAATGCAGGGAACGAATCACCGGTCCCTCATGCATGGTATCAGCTTCGCGTCAGTGACACCACGATGCCAAATCGCGTCGAGTCTTCAGCTCGCCGTCGCCGAAGAGGTACGCGTCGGGTTCACGAGCGCATCACAGTCGATCCCAAGAGCATGGCTCTCACGCTACCAAGGCAAATTCGTCCGGTTGGGTCAGCCACATGTTTCCGACAAGACGCCATGTGACGTGGCAGACGATTTCACGCTGAAAGCGTTCGGACAACATAGCCCAGGGTCAGCGCAGCGGCGCAGCGCCACCCTGGGTTTTGATTCGGAAACCCGACCCTACCCTGAAAGGGTTTCACCATGCTGTGGAACTCTGACCGAGTTCAGCCTGTATGCGCGAACGCTACCCATCCCTCCTTGCTTGCCGTACGGCATTGCCACGGGATGTTTACCCCGACACGGCCACGCCATTGCGACACCTCGGGCATCCACCCCGATCGTGCTACGCTTTGGTTACGATCGGGGTAGGGGTTAAACATGGGTTCAACACGACCCGCCACCCAATGTGGCAGCGCGAACGGCACGGGGAGTGTCGCCCCTCACGGGGAGTGTCGACCCTCGACGCCCCTCGACTCTGGACTCCCCTTCTGGCCCTCGACTCTCGACTCTTCTTCCGGCTCTGGACTCTTCTTCCCAGCTTCTGGACTCTCGACGCTGGACTCTCGACGCTGGACTCTCGACTCTCCTTCCGGCTCATCCGCCAAACTGACACAGGCACTTCGGATGACGCGCTGGGCTCTGCCAGACTGACAGCGAGCCAGAAATCGCCGCGCCGCCGTCGCAAAACACAAGGCATTACTGTGAAAGTGGTTGAAGCATGCGGCTGCCGAGCCGGCACA
>JBGPMX010000293.1:0-6513 GCA_041487215.1 Planctomycetia bacterium
AACCCCGTGAACGACCCGCCGCTAGCGACCAATGACAACTTCGCCGTAGACGAGGACGGCACGCTCGATGTCCCGGCGCCCGGCGTGCTCGGCAACGATTCGGACGTGGATGGCGACGCGATCCGCGCCGCGCTCGGCACCGGCCCGGCGCACGGCACGCTCCAGCTTCGTGGCGACGGATCCTTCACCTACAGCCCCGACCCCGACTACAACGGCCCGGATCGCTTCACCTACCAGGCGAGCGACGGCACGGCCCCCTCCGTTGCCGCGACCGTCTCGCTCACGGTCAACCCCGTGAACGACCCGCCGGTCGCCAGGGATGACAGTGCCTCGACAAATCCCGCCGTGCCGGTGGTCATCGCCGTCCTGGCCAATGACAGCGACCCCGAGGGGGATGCGCTGGCGGTGATCGCCGTGACCCAGGGCGCCTCGGGCGCGGTGACGCGCAATCCGGACCACACGCTGACGTACACGCCGGACGCGAGTTTCATCGGGTCGGACAAGTTCACGTACCAGGTGAGCGACGGCCACGGCGGCGTGGCGACTGGGGCCGTGACGGTGGCCATCGTGCCCAACAAGCCGGTCGATATCCGGGTCATCGCATTCACCGGCGCACCGGCCGGCGTGACGGACCGGATCGAGATCCGCTACGAGATCAGCGGTACCATGGCACCGGCCTTTGAGTTCGCCTTCTTCGGGTCGGGAGATGCGCGGTTCGATCCGGGCGACCGCGAAGCCAGCCCTCGAGTGCGGATCACGGATCCGGTCGCTCTCGCGCTCGGCGTGCACACGCTGGACCTGGACGGCCGGCCGTATAGCAGTGTGCTATCCGACCTCGACGTCCCGTTCGTTTTGGTCGTGGCCGACCCGTCCGGCCGCGTCGCCGAGTCCGACGAATCGAACAACGACATCAGCTTTCTGGGCGTGTTTCAGGACACATCCTCCGCCGGGCCCCTGATGCTGCGCGGGCACGACGACACGGACCGGTACGCGGACGACCCGGCCGACCGGGTGATGATCACCGAACAGGCGAACGGGTTGGTCCTGAGCTCTCCCGGGCAGACCCCGATCGTGGTAAAGCGGAGCGGCGTCACCGAACTCCGCGTGCTGGCACTCGGCGGCGATGACCAGATCCTCGCCGACCCGACGGTGACCGTTCCGCTTCACGTCCGCGCGGGGACAGGAAACGACCGCGTGGTGGGCGGCTCGGCAGATGACATGATCCAAGGAGAAGGAGGAGACGATCGGCTCGCGGGGGCCGCAGGCTCGGACGTGCTGCTCGGCGGCGCCGGCCGGGATACGGTGGACTTCAGCGGCGCGGCCGCCGGGGTTCGCGTGAACCTCCGGCGCGGGCTGGCAACCGGCGAGGGAAGCGACGTTCTCGCCGAGCTCGAGGACATCGTCGGCTCGCGCTTCAGCGATTTCCTGATCGGGGACGACCTGGCCAACTCCATCCTGGGTGGCGACGGGGCGGACCGCATCCGCGGCCGGGCAGGGAACGACACGCTCAGCGGCGAAGCGGGGGACGACACCGTCGCGGGGAACGCCGGCGACGACCTGCTGTTCGGCGACGACGGCAATGACTCTCTATTCGGCGGCGCCGGCAATGATCAACTGCACGGCGGTGCGGGCAATGACCAGGCGTTCGGGCGGGCGGGCATGGATCTGGTCTGGGGCGACGCAGGGGACGATAACGTCTGCGGCGGGTCCGAGGACGACCAGCTCTGGGGCGGAGCGGGCAACGATGTGCTGGGCGGCGGCACGGGCAACGACCGGCTAGCGGGCAACGATGGCAACGACTCGCTGATCGGCGGGTTCGGTGACGACCTGCTGCTCGGCGGCCTGGGCTTCGATCTGATCGTGCCCGGCCTGACCGACCGGTTCGACCTGGGAGGGACGGGAGCGGATGGCGGGCAGGTGCTGCGCGGCTGAAGAAGAGTCGAGAGTCTAGGGTCGAGAGTCCAGAGCCCGAGGAGACTGAGCGGAGAGTGGACGGCCAAAGTAGTAAGAGGCTAGCCCGGATGACTCCGTTGCCTGGACATCCACGGGCGTCGCTTACTTGCCGCGGCCGTTGCCCAAGCCGGTGCCGGGGAAATTCCCCTTTCCGAACGTGAGCTTGTCGCAGGTCGGGCAGCGGTTGATGTCAATGGGCAGGCTGCTGTTCACGTCCCGGTCGTGCATCGCGTTCCCCTCCCCCTTGTAGAACTCGCCGGGGTTGAACTCGACGACGTCGACCGAGCCGCGGTCGAAGTCCACTTCGAGCCCGCCGCGGTGCGGGCCGCTCAGGAAGACGCGGTGGGTGAGGTTCGCGAACTCGATCGCGCGGAGCAACTCGCTGCCGCGCCGATCCGGCTCGGTCCGCTTCAGCGTCCCCTGCTCGGCGCGCTGCGACCGGAAGAGCGGGACGGCGTCGTGCGTCATGGCGATGCCGACTCGGCCCATGCGCAAGGCGTCGCCGTAGTCGTTCGACACCTCGAGCTCGCGGATCTCCGTGCCGCGCACTCCGACCACGACGCGCGGCGTGCGGACGCGGAACGACGGCGGCACGGCGGTACGCACCACGCCGGCACGGACCACACCCTGCGTCACATCGAGCTGCGTGCGGCTCGCCTCGCCCTGCTGGTACGCCTCGGCCACCGTCATTTCGGTATAGCCGCGCAGGATGGCGGCGGCGAGTACCGCGCCGGAACGCGGGTGCTGGAACTCGAGCTTGCAGATCGATCCGGTGTCCCCGACGATCTTGTCCCCCTGCGTGAGCTGGCTCTCGGCGGTGAGCGCAAAGAAGCGGTCGGTCCGCGCGTAACGCACCCGGCCGCTGACCGATTCCACCACGATCTTTTGCGCCTCGGCGCCCGCGGGGACCTGGGCCGCTTCCTGGGCCGCCAGCGGAGCCGCTGCGGCCAAGAAGCCGGCGGCCAGGACAAGGGGGCGGAGCGGGCGGCTGGTTCTCATCGCGGTTCTCCTCGCCACGTCAATGAATCTCGTCCGGGCGCAGCGCGACATCGGGACGAGGATTCGCACGACGAGCCACGCGAGCGGATACGCTCAAGAGCTCGGAGCCGGATACGAGCGTGCCCGGCGCACCGGGAGCGATGATCTGCCGGTAAAGCATCTCGCGGTGCGCGTAACGCCGGGTCATGCCGAAGACGCCCGTGACGATCCCCGGGCGGCACCCCAGGTAGCTGGCACACATATATGCTAACACGTCACGACGCAGGCAGCAATCGGCCGGGTAGGTCCACTTGGCATCGATCACGCAGAGCGAGCGGAGCTGCTCCGCCAGCTCGTTGAACGTCATCCGTTCCGTGTCGGTGTTCGGATCGAGTGTGAGACGCCCCTGTTCCGCCGCCATCACCACGAACACCCGGTACGCATCCTCGACGGTTGCCGTGCCACGCCGGGCTAGGTCGTACGCAAACGGCTCGGCCGCGGCACGCGGCTCCTCGGCGTAGAGCGGCGCGGCGGTCACCAGACCGATCAGGGCGACGGCCAGGGCGTACTTCGCCATACGTGCGGTCTCCTCGAGCAGCGCGTCGAACAGGACCTAGACTTCCCCGGAGCTCATTGGGCCGTAGCTGGATTCGCCAGAATTCAGAGCTTTCTGAACTCGGGCGAGTTCAGCTACGGGTTTTGCAACGCTAGAACAGCCACGTCAGGTTGAAGCCGACGAACTGACGGCTGTGGTCTACCGAGAAGGTGTCGCCGTTCGGCCAGAAGATGCCGTAGTTCGCCAGGAAGTACAGATCGCTCGAGAGACGCCAGGTGGCGGTGAAATCGAGCTCGGTGCCGAGGAAGTGGTCCCCGGGGATGTCCGCGCGCACGTCGCTCACCCCGGCGTCCTCCCGCGGCCGCCAGTAGGCGAAGAAGCTCGAACCGAGCTCCATGTCGCTCATCCGCCAGTCGCAGCACTCCTCGAACGGGCGGAACGCCCCGCCCACGCGCACGAACTCCAGGTTCGCGAACAGCGGCGCGAAACTGACGCCGGTGTTCAGGAAGCCGAAGTCGAGGAAGCCGCGGTCGGGCGTGCCGCTCAGGTTGCCGATGGCCGTGTTCTGCGGGCTGACCCGGTCCGGGTCGCCGGACGCGCGGGCGTACTCAAGCAGCACGCGGGGCTGGGTCCGCGACGTGCCGTAGTGGATGAGCCCGACGTCCATCGCCCAGGAACGAATCGGGTCCTGGTGGTCGGTGGCGCCAACGCCGAAGCTCCGCCCGTGCTCCAGGATGAACTCGGCGAAGTACTGCAAGTTCGGGATGCCCACGGCACACTCGCCCGGTCCGAACAGCGTCTCGCCGCGCACGCCGAGGCCCCAGTACTCGCTGTCGTAGTCGAACTCCTGCAGCGGATCCTCGGGCGATTCCTGACTGCGGTCGCGCTGCACGACACCGTACGCGTAGGGCTTGTGATGATCGAGCGCGCGGTACTCGATCTGCGTCCCCCAGAATTCGCGCTCGCTGCGATCGTACCCCGGCACGCTGCGGTCGATGTTGTCGAAGTGCGGGATCGATCGGCTGCCGAACGCCAGGCCGCCCCAGTCCCCCGCTCCCCAGTCAAAGCTCACGCCGTCCGTGACCAGGGCGAAGGCAACGCCGCGGCCGACGAACAGGAACTGCCGTCCCACCGTGAGGTCGGCGGACCAGCTGTCCACATCGACACAGCCATAGCGGCGCACCGCCTCGTCCAGATCCAGCCGGTAGAAACCGATGTCCACGAACGGGCCGCGCCAGTCGCTGTTCCGGATGTAGCTGTCCCCGGCGCCGTACTGCAGGAAATCGAACTGGCCCCGGACGTAGCCGTAGTGCACGCCGTCGAGGCTGGCACTCAGCCAGGGGCGAAAGTCGAAGTCGGACACGGAGCGCGAGCCTTGGAATTTGCGCACCGGGCTGAAGGGGGGCGGAACCGCCGGGCCGAAGTCCTGGTACCAGAATGCCTGGGAACGCAAGACGCCGCCGTAGTCGATCTGGACACGATCCGAGGCGGCCGGCGTACGCAGCTCGGGCTGGATCAGCGGACGGAGCTGCTCCTCGAAAAAGCGCTCCTGGGCGCCGAACGGCGTCGAACCGACGGTCTGGGCGCACGCCGCACGCGGGCTGCCGTGAAGCAGCCAGGCGACCATGCAGGCGACGCACGCAACCGAGCGTGGGCGAAACAAGCGGTACCCCATTCCGTTCCGGTAGTCTTGACCTCTGTCCGGGCGATGCATCGGGTCAGGAGAGGGGAATCTCGGCGCGCGAAAGGAGCGGCCGGGCCGCGTCCGCCCGCGCATCAACGAAAACCTGAGCGCTGTTCGCTGCCGACCGCCGGCATTACCGGCAATCGTCTTATCGACCCCGCCACTGGACTCTCTGTACATAACTTCGCGAATCCGCACAACGGAACTGTGGAACCGAGCCCCCCCCCGCGGCCCCCCCGCGGCATGACCCCCGTCTCCATAACTCACAGTTTTCCGGGCTTTCCCAGGCGAATAAAGCTCCCCCAGGGTGGCGCGGCTAAAGCCGCTGACCCTGGGCTGTGGAGTCCAACGCCTGCGGCGTAGAAGAACGGCCCCCTCACCCTGCGCTCTCCCCCGCATGAGCTATTGAGCGCGGGGGCGAGGGGACCGCAACTCGGGAGGAGCAACCCCGGGGGAGCACCGAGATCCTTCGCTCGGGCTCGTTCCTCGCTTGACTCAGGATGACAACCTGCCACCGGTCATTCCAACACCGTTCGGCGCGGGTCTCCCGACAGTCTCCCGACCCCGCTCAAGAGAAGCCGTGGGGGTCGTGGCGAAGTGCTTTTGTTTTTTTCGAGGCATGCGGCTATGGTAAACCCTCCTGCCGTTTCATCGCCGCTCGCGAGGAGCACGTGACAGCCAAGCAGTTTCTGCGCACAACGTGGTCGGGGGCTCGCTCGCGTCTGTTGGCGCTCGCCCCGCCGGGCGTCTGGATCACGGCGGCCGCCATCCTGCTCGTGCTGGGCTGGCGCCTGGCCGATCCATTCGGCCTGGGGCAGCGGTTGGACTGGCTCGTGACCGACCAGTTCCTGCGCCACCGCGCGCCCGCGGCGCTCGATCCCGGGATTCTACAGGTCTCGATCGACGATCGGGGGTCGGAAGAGTTTGGTTTCCCGGTCCCGCGCTATGTGTACGCCCGAGCCCTGCGTCAGTTGCGCCGGCTGGGTGCGCGCGGGGTGATGATGGATGTGTTCTTTCGAGAGCCGCACGAGGAGCCGGCGCCGGCCGAGGCCGACCGGCAACTCGTTCCGCGCGAGGCGCTCGCCGACGAGAAGATCGCGGCCGAGTTCGCCGAAGACCGGCTGCTGGCGAAGCAGATGGCCGACAGCACCGCGCTGGTCATCATGTTCCACACGAGCCAGCCGGACCCGTTCGAGCGATCGCACGCGGGCATGCGTGAGCGGATGACGGGGGAATTGGTGAGCGACCCGACGCGGGACGCCGCGGCGTTGGCGAGTCGTCTCGGCTTGAACCCGCAGGACGTTCGGCGATTGCTGGACCCGGCGCTGGACGCCGCCCTGGA
>JBGPMX010000294.1:0-6512 GCA_041487215.1 Planctomycetia bacterium
CGCGTCACCGAGCCACCGCAGAGGATGCCGAGCGAAAAACGGGGTTTGGGAGAGCCGCGAGCGCGACGCGTCACCGAGCCACCGCAGAGGATGCCGAGCGAAAAACGGGGTTTGGGAGAGCCGCGAGCGCGACGCGTCACCGACCCGCACACGGGACCGAATGAAAAGGCAAGGCCAGAGCGAGTCGCTCGGGCATCGCGCCGCTCGCCCATTAAGTAATGAGGCCGAGACGCGTCTGGTCGCGCATTTCCTGGATTAAACGGAGAAACACCATGCGCAGCTCATCCGTCCTCGGACGAATTGTCGTGGTCGGCCTCGGATTGTCGCTCGGCTCGGCTTTGCTGAGGCTGTGCCTAAACGGTGAGACGCCCGGTGTCACTTCCCGGCTCGAAGAGAGTTCCGTCGCTGACCTTTGCCCTAAGACAACCGTGAACTTCGATACGACGACGGGCAGGTACCAGGTCGACTCAGGTCCGTGGATTAAGGGCGGCTGCTCCAACCCCGATTCGCGCGATAGCGCGACAATCTATCGGTTTCGTTCAGTGCGCATGAACAAAGGCGTAGCCGTGTTCGCCTGGGGCGATCGTCCCCTCGGAATTCTCAGCGATCACGATATAACAGTGGCGACCAATCTCGACTTCTCAGGCAAGCCCGGCGATCCTGGTCAGGACGGGTACGGGTTTGTGGGCAGCGGCGGAGCGGGGGGCGGTGGTGGTGGGGGAGCCTTAATTTTGGCGTCGGAGCGCGGGATTATACGAATTCACGGCGCCATTGATGTTTCGGGTGGCTCACCGGGGTTTCACGGGTCGGCCTACCTACCACTGCCCCGCGAGAATCCTCCCGCATGCGCTGGATACGGGGGCCACGGGGGGAGAGGCGGCGCTGCTGGTGTCGGCGGGGGCGACGGCGGCCATGGTGGCGCTTCAGTGGCGGGCGGCGCCGGAGGCCCTGGTGGTAACGGCGCCGGCGGCGGGGGAGGCGGAGGGGGTGGAGGAGGCGGCGCCGCGAATGCGAGGGGCGGCACTGGAGGTACAGGCGCAAGCGGTGGACAAAACGGGGCAAACGGCGGCGCGGCTACAGCGACCACCGGCGCGAATGGCGGAAACGGCGGCGTCTCCGGCGGCGGGTGCTCGAATGCTGCTGGTGGCGGCGGTGCACGGGGCGGCGATCTTGCGCTAGACGGGTCTGATGGTCACAATGGCGGCGTCGACGGTGAGATGATGTGCGGCGGCGGTGGCGGCGGCGGTGGGGGCGGCGGTGATGCGAGCGGCGGCCAAGGTGCCGGGAGGGGCGGAATCGCAGGCACGGGTGGGCCCGGGGGCGCTGAGGATGGGACGGACGGGGATCCGGGCGCGGGAGGAGGCGGCGGCTGCGGAGTCGGAGCGACGGTCTCGCCTGGAGGTGGCGGTGATGGCGCGTTCGTTCTCGCAGCTCGTAAGGGAGTATTCCTCGGAGATGCGGCGGTCGTCGGGAACGGCGTTGTGGTCCTCTATGGCGAATTGCATATGAACAACGAGTCAAGCGGCAGACGGCCGAAGGTTCTGCCTTTTTCCCGGTGGAAGACGTACAATCCGACGTCGTTCACCATTCGCGCCGGATCAGGCGGTGGTGGCCAAGGTGGCGACGGTCAACTTGAGCTACCAGAGAGTGTAATTAGGCACCTTTACCCGATTGCCCTTCGCTAAGCGGCTACGCTCCCAGCATCGGCGTTCTACGTCGGTGCTCCTAGTTGACGCGCCCGTCATGTTGCGCTTCACGACGACCGCGACGAACGTCCCCTGCGCGCGCATAAGACGTTCGTCCTGCTCGCCCCGTAAGACCATTGACCCCGGGCAGCACAGGAACCGAACACGGCTTGCGCCTGAGCACAAATCCCTTGAGGTGCATGACTTGGGTAACGCGCGCCATCACCTCATCCTTGACCCGACCCCCCGGTCCGGCTAGACTCTTCGCTCGTTCCTCTTCGGCCGCCGAGCTTGGGCGGCCTCGCTCCGGGAGGTATTTCACTCGTGGGTTTAACCTGTGTCGTCGGTCTCCAGTGGGGAGATGAGGCGAAGGGAAAGATCGTAGACCTGCTGACCGGCGAGCACGATGTCGTGGTGCGGTTCCAGGGGGGGGCGAATGCCGGGCACACGGTCGTTTCGGACGGCCGGAAGTACAAGCTCTCACTCATTCCCACCGGCATCCTGCACCCCGGCAAGATCTGCGTGATTGCCAACGGGGTGGTCATCGACCCCGTCTCGTTGCTCAAGGAGATTGAGAGTCTCCGGTCGGCTGACGTCGAGGTCGGATCGAATCTTTTGATCAGCGACCGCGCGCACGTGATCTTCCCGTACCACGCCAAGGAGGAGGAGCTGGCCGAGGAGGCGGCCGGCGCGATCGGCACCACCCGCCGCGGCATCGGCCCCTGCTATCGCGACAAGGTAGGCCGGACCCACGGCATCCGGGTCGGCGACCTGTTGCGGCCGGACTACTTCCGCAGCCGGTTGCGTATGGTGGTTGAGTTCAAGAACACCACCCTGGCTGCCGCGGCGCCGTCCTTTAGCCCGTTCAGCGCCGACGAGCTCTTCGAGCAGTACCGCACTCTTGCCGAAAAGATTCGCCCGTACGTGACCGACACCACGGATTACCTGCATCAGGCCATGGACGCGGACGAGCGGATCCTGTTCGAGGGGGCCCAGGGCACGCTGCTGGATGTGGACCACGGCACGTACCCCTACGTCACCTCGTCGAACAGCTCGGCCTGCGGGCTGGCCACCGGCAGCGGGGTGCCGGCGAACCGGGTGGACCGGTTCCTGGGAGTGATCAAAGCGTACACGACGCGGGTGGGCAAGGGCCCGTTCCCCACCGAGCTTCAGGACGCCGTGGGCGATCAGATTCGTGACCGCGGCAAGGAGTATGGAACGGTGACCGGCCGGCCGCGGCGTTGCGGCTGGTTCGACGCGGTAGTCACGCGTTACAGTGCGCGGCTCAACGGCGTGAACGGCCTGGCCGTGACCCTGCTCGATGTGCTGAGCGAGCTCGATGAGCTGGCGATCTGCGTGGCCTACGTGCACCACGGCGAGCGGCTGGCGACGGTGCCCGCCGACGCGCAGACGCTCGGCGAGTGCCAGCCGATCTATCGCACGAAGCCGGGTTGGAAGCGAGACATCTCCGGGGCGCGCAAACTGGCCGACCTGCCGAGCCAGGCGCGCGACTATCTGGACACGATGGCCGAGCTTGTCGGCCGGCCGGTGCAGATCGTCTCGGTCGGCCCCGACCGCAAGCAGACGATCCGGGTGGGCGGATGACACTAAGCCAGACCAAGGACCGGCTCGAGTCGCTGGGGCTCGAGGCGTCCATGCTGCCGCGGCACATCGCGATCATCATGGACGGCAACGGTCGCTGGGCGCGGCGGCGCGGGCTGCCCCGCGTGGCCGGGCACCGCCGCGGGGTGGCGAGCGTCCGCGCGGTGATCGAGGAGTGCTGCCGGCTGGGCATGGGCCAGCTCACCTTGTATTGCCTGTCGAGCGAGAACTGGAAGCGTCCGCGCCGCGAGCTCGAGTTCCTCATGCAGCTCTTGCGGCAGTACGTGATCGACGAGCGCCGCGAGATCATGGAGCAGGACATCCGGTTCCGGACGATCGGACGCCGCGAGGGGATTCCGGCACGCGTCCTGCGCGAGGTCGACCAGACCATCGAGATGAGCCAGCACAACCGCGGCACCGTGCTGTGCCTGGCGGTGAACTACGGCGGCCGTAGCGAGATCGTCGACGCCGTGCAGGGCATTGCACGCGAGGTGCTGGGCGGGCGGCTTAAGCCCGAGAACCTCGACGAAGCGACGATCAGTGCCCACCTCTACACGGCCGGCATGCCCGATCCCGACCTGGTCATCCGCACGGCGGGCGAGATGCGGGTGAGCAACTTCCTGCTCTGGCAGATCTCGTACGCTGAGCTCTGGGTCACTCCGGTCTGCTGGCCGGACTTCCGCGAGGCACACCTGCACCAGGCGCTGCGCGATTACGCCAACCGGGAACGACGTTTCGGGGGGCTCGACAGCACATGCTGAGGACCCGGCTGTGGATGGGCGCCCTCCTGATCTTCGCCTTTGCGGCCAGCCTCGGCCTGGATGAGTGGCTCAGCGCGTACCCCGCCGTCCCACCCTATCCTTGCTGGTTCATCGTGTCCGTGCTGGCCATGATCGGCTGCTGCCGAGAACTGCGGCAGCTGCTGCGCCGCCGCGGCATCCGTACCAGCCGGCTCGTCAGCTACGGCAGCCTGATCCTCATCGTCTGCGCGAACTGGGTGCCGTGGCTCAACGAGGAGCTGGGAGTCGGCGACCGGCTCGCCTGGCCGCTCGCGGCCGCCTGCGTCGCCAACATGGTCGTGCTGATGCGCGAGGCGGCGGTGTACCGGGAGCCGGGACAGGCCGTGCTCACCGCTGGCGGGGGCCTGCTCATCGTCTTCTACCTGGGCGTTCTCGGAACGTTCGCGATCCAGCTCCGCTGGCTGCAGCACGGCCTGCTGGCGCTGACGGCGTATATCGCGGCCGCGAAGTTCGGCGACATCGGCGCGTATTTCGGAGGCCGGGCTTTCGGACGCCACAAGCTGAGCCCGCACCTGAGCCCTAACAAGACGGTGGAGGGGGCGCTGGCTGGCGCAATGACCTCGGTGCTCGGCACCTCCGCGGTCGTGCTCCTCTGGCAGCGCATCACGGGCGCCGTCCCGCCGCTCTCCTGGTCGGACGTGGCCCTCTTCGGGCTGCTGGTCGGGGCCGTGGCGCAGGTGGGAGACCTGATCGAATCGATGATCAAGCGGGACTGCCAGCAGAAGGACGCTTCGGACATCGTGCCGGGCTTTGGCGGCGTGCTGGACGTGCTGGATTCGCCGCTCTTCAGCGCACCGCTCGCTTTTGCCCTGTGGGTCTCTCTGGGGCCGGGCTGGGGCGCCGGTATTTACTTGCCGTCGCAGCCCCCCGTCGGCAAGCTGGAACGGGGGGCGTCCGAGTCCCCGGCTCCGCCGCATGCCTGGGTCTGCCCGGCCGGTTGCGCTCTTCGGCCGGCTTGATCGGGAAGAACGGTCGGAGTGCCCCGGGGCGGGAAGTAGGGGATCGACGGGCGGCCCGTTTCGGTCGATCCGGGCTTCCATCCGCCCGAAACGGATATAATAGATTTGACGAGAATCCCGCCCCCTGGAGGAAAGACGAAGCGGATGTCCGAAACCACGATCTCGTTGCGCGACTCCGAAGAGACGGTGGCGCTGTTGGGGACGCGAGACCAGTTCCTGCGGCAGATCCGGGACGCCTTGCGGATCCGGGCCGTGACCCGCAACGGCGAGCTGCATCTGGCGGGGGAGCCCGAGCAGGTGAGCCAGGCGGCTCAGGTTTTCCAGCAGCTCAAACGGCTGGTGCAGGAGCAGGGCGGCATCAGCTCATCCGACGTCCGTTTCGCTCTGGAGACGGCCCAGGGCGGCGGCGAGGCGGCAGCATCGGGCACCGCGGACGTGGTCCAGGGCAAGCGGCGGGTGCGGGCGCGCACCGAAGGGCAGAGCCGGTACGTGCGGGCGCTGCGTGAGAACGACGTCGTACTTTGCATCGGACCCGCCGGCACGGGCAAGACGTACCTCGCCGTCGCCATGGCGGTGAACGCCCTGATCCAGGGATCGATCCGCAAGATCGTGCTCGTGCGCCCCGCCGTCGAAGCGGGCGAGAAACTCGGCTATCTGCCGGGTGATATGGTCGCCAAGGTCAATCCCTACCTCCGCCCGCTGCTCGACGCCTTGCACGACATGCTCGAGTACGACCAGATCAAGCGCTACATGGAAGCGGACCTGATCGAGATCATTCCGCTGGCGTACATGCGGGGCCGCACGCTTAACGAATCCATCATCATCCTCGACGAGGCCCAGAACACGACGGTGCCCCAGATGAAGATGTTCCTGACGCGCATGGGGCAGGGCTCGAAGATCATCGTCACCGGCGATGTCACGCAGGTCGATTTGCCCAGCCATATGCGCAATGGCCTCTCGGACGCGGCCGGCCGGTTGGGCCGCATCGACGACGTGGCTGTCGTGCACCTGAACGAAAAGGACATCGTTCGCCACCGGCTGGTCCAAAAGATCGTCGAGGCTTACCAGGAGGAGCGGTCTGCCCGCCCACGGTGATCCCCATGTTCGGTAGCCGCAAACAGACCCGCCGCCTGGTGCGCGGAGTCAACCGCCGCCCCGGCGTGGCCGGCGCGAACGGCCAGCGGCGCTGGGCCGACCGGGCGACGCTCGGCAAGCTGGCCATCGCCCTGGTGGCCACGGCCGCCACCGTCGCCCTCGTCATGGCCCAGGGACCGCCGTTCTTTTACCGGATCGGCCAGACGGTGCAGCGCGATATCCGCGCCAAGATCCGCTTCGAGACGGTCAACACCTCCCGCACGGACCGCTTGCGCGAGCAGGCGGCCGAGGCCGTGCCGAGCATCTACTCGAACAACTCCCGGCCCATCCACCAGCTGGAGGCCAGCGTGGAATCGTTCATCCACGCGATC
>JBGPMX010000295.1:0-6502 GCA_041487215.1 Planctomycetia bacterium
AGTTCCTGGAGCTGGTCGTGATCGTGCTGATCTTGTTCGAGGTGGTGATGACGTTGCTGCGGCACTAAGGGCCCGCGCAAAAATAACTTGTACGAATTGACCTACAAATGGAGCGACTGCGCGATCAAAGGCCCGTGACGACGTCGGGCGCTAAGTAGGCAGTTCGGCGGCCAGGAAGAAGCCCTGGGCGGCCCAGCGGCGGAACCATTCACCGATCCAGCGTGCCAGCGCGCCGCCGCGCCCGCCGGCCAAATCGGCGGCCGCCGCAATGGCCTCGGCCACGTTCGCCCCGGACACCACCGCGCTCAGGAGCGCGTGCTGCGACCGCGTCAGCTCGTAGTGCCGCACCACGTAATCGCGGCGGGTCACCGCAAGAAACGTCTCCGCCGGCGCCGCCGGGCGCGCGGCTCGCTTGCGGCGCACCGCACGGTAGTAGCGGTTCACCGGGAATCGCAGCGCGAGCGTGCGCAGGCAGGGAACGGGCTTGAGACGAACGTCGGGCCATCGCTCGGGCGGGATCGCCCGGAGCTCTGCCGGGTCGAGCAGCGGCTCGTTCTCCGCCCCCGGCCCGTCGAACACCTCGCTGAACGCCCACTCCAGCCGCGCCAGGTCGACCAGGAACTCCGGCCACTCCGGCGCGCTGGTGCGCGGCTCCGGCCGCGTCTCTTCCAGGTACTGCGCAAAGTTTGCGCCCAGGTGGTTGAGCGTGTAGCTGTGGGAGGGGTAGCGTTCGAGATAGCCCACCGCGAACTCATCGAACAAGTCCGCCCCCATGGCGTGCACGAGCACGGGGAACTCGGCACGCAGGCACTCGAGCAGCCGCGCGTAGTAGGCCTTGGCGTAGATTTCCAGCCGCTCGATCGCCGTCTGGGCGCGCGATCGCGTGATGACCATTTCCACGCGGTCGCCGCTCACGTCCAGCTGCGCGCGGGCCTGCGATGAAGCGATGCCAGGGACGACGCCCCCCGGGTGCGTGATCACCGCCTGCATCCAGCGCTGGACCTGGCTCAGCTCACGGGGTGGCGACACGTTGGCTTGCCTCACGCCACCTGGACCACGGTGTGTGCGAGCGGGTGGAACACGGTCGGCGTGCCCGCACGCGGCTCGGGGCCGGTGTGCCGCACGACCGGCTGCGCGCCGAGCTGCGCGTTCATGTAGTGCCGCGCCTTGAGCACCTCGGCATGCACCACCGGGAACGCGGGGATGTTCGCGTCCCACTCGAGCAGCGTCGCCATGCCACCGGTGAGCTGGTGCGCCCGCCGGTACAGCTGCCACACCGGGTCGATGACCTCGCGATCGTGTGTGTCGATACGGTGCGTGCCGCACGGCGTGTGCCCCGCCAGGTGGCATTGCACCACGCGGCGGTGCGGCACCGAGCGCACGAACTCGATCGGATCAAAGTCGTGGTTCACACTCGAGACGTACACGTTGTTCACGTCGAGCAGCAGCCCGCAATCGGCGTCCTCGGCCATGCGGGTGAGGAACTCCCACTCGGACATCGTCGAGTCGGCGAAGGTGACGTAGCTGCTCGGGTTCTCGAGCACGAGTGGCCGCTCGAGGATTTCCTGCACCGTGCGGATGCGGCGGACCACGTGTTTCAGCGTGTCCTCGTTGAGTGGGATCGGCAGCAGGTCGTGTGCGTTGAGCCCGCATACGCCAGTCCAGCACAGGTGATCGGATACCCAGCGCGCGCGGACGTGGTCGGCCAGCGACCGCAGCTTGTGCAGGTACTCGAGGTTGAGCGGATCGCTGCTGCCAATCGAGAGCGACACGCCGTGCATCACCACCGGGTAGCGCTCGGCGATCTGCTCGAGCACGTAGCGCGGGCGGCCGCCCGAGTCCATGAAGTTCTCGGAGATGATCTCGAACCAGTCGACTGCCGGCTGGTTCTGGAGGATGTACGAGAAGTGCGTCGTGCGCAGCCCGACGCCGAGGCCGAGATTCGGGTAGCCGAAACGTTGTGATTTCATGCGGCCTTCTCCATGTCCGGGAGGGAATCGGGCTGCCCAAACCGCGGTCAGGGGAGCGGCGGGGTCGCGAGACCCGCGCCGAACCAGCTGGGTGAAAGGGCCCTCACCCCGTCCCTCTCCCACGGATCCATGAGCGGGACAGGGGGCCGGATTCAAGACAAGGAACGGATGAACCGGTGCTCTCCCGGGTTCCTCCTCCCGGGTTGCGGTCCCCTCGCCCCCGCGCTCATGGATCACGCGGGGGAGAGGGTCAGGGTGAGGGGGCTTGGCTCGCACGCGTATCCCGAGGAATTGTGCCGGGCTCTCACCCCTGCCCTCTCCCACGGATCCATGAGCGGGAGAGGGGACCGAAATCGGAAAAACCGATCCCCTGGAAAGAGGACTAGCCCTTCTTCGGGGCCGCGCCGACCTTCTTGCCGTCCGCCTTCATGAGTTCCTCGAACCGCTTGCGCGCCTTGGTCCACGCCTTGTCGTTGAGCGGCACCTCGCAGCTGCCCATGCCTTTGCACTCGTTCTCGGCGGGGTGCTCGCCGCAACCGCCCTGGCCGCGGCAGGCGTTGTCCCCCTTGCACGTGTGCTTCTCGGCGACGGCGCAGGCTCCCATGCCGGCGCAGTCGTTCTTGCCCCCCTTGCCCTTGCCCTTGCACGTGTTCAGACCGCGACAGACGTGCTTGTCCTCGAGCAGCGGGTTCTTCTTCTTTTCCTTCTTCTTGTCCTGCGCCGCCTGGGCGACACCGGCCCCCGCGATAAGGCCGCCCAGAGCGGCCGCCGTGAGCTTGCTGAAGTCGCGCCGAGTCAGTTCTGAACGTTCCATTCTGGTCCTCCGCATCAAGTTGAGAAATCGCCGATCGTTTCGGACCGCCTGCTCTCGTCCCGTGCTCCCCCGCTCGCTTGGGCGAGCTCCCGTCCACCCCCTTTCCCTCACGATGCCATGATCCTGATGAGGCTGCTAGACCACAGATTAACCGCCGCGTCGCGTGCACGCGAGTTTTTTTGCCCCGCATATTCCGCTCGGCGCCGGGGAAGATTACGTTCAGCCTCACCATGAAAAGATCCACGCTGCTCCGAATCCTCGGCATCCTGCTGCTCGGCGTCGCGATTCTGTTCGCCCTGCTAGTGTTTCCGGTCAAGCAGCAGATGATTCGCTTCCTGGAATGGGTGAGCCAGCTCGGTGCGTGGGGGCCGGTGCTTTGCGTTGCCGCCTACGTCTTCGCCTGCATCCTCTTTATCCCCGGCTCGATCCTGACGCTGGGAGCCGGCTTCGCATTCGGAGTCGTGCGCGGGTCGATCGTGGTGTCGATCGGCAGCGTGCTGGGGGCGTCTGCCGCGTTCCTGCTGGGCCGGACGCTGGCGCGTGGACTGGTCGAGCCGTGGGTCGAGCGCGATCCGCGATTCCGGGCGATCGATCAGGCGGTAGCCGAACATGGCTTCAGGATTGTGCTCCTGACACGTCTCTCCCCGGTCTTCCCCTTTAACCTTCTGAACTACGCCTTCGGCATCACGCGTGTGCGGTTCCAGGATTATTTTCTTGCCTCATGGGTCGGCATGCTGCCCGCTACCGTGATGTACGTCTATCTCGGATCGGCCCTCAAGCAGCTGGGCGATCTCGCTTCGGGGCGGGTCGCGTGGGGCACGCCGCAGAAGGTGCTCTTCTTCGCGGGCCTGGCGGCAACGGTTGTGGTCACGGTTTACGTGACGCGGATCGCCCGGCAGGCGCTGGCCCGCGCCGTGCCGGCAGAGGCTAGCGCCGGAAATGAACCATGACGCACGCGATCAGCCGTCGCGAAAGCGGTAGCCGACGCTGCGTACGGTCTCGACCCGGTCGGCGTAAGCGCCGAGCTTCTGGCGCAGCGACCGGACGTGCACGTCGATCGTGCGCTCCAGCACCATTGCTTCCTGGCCGAGTGCGGCGTCGATCAGCTCGGCGCGCGTGAACGCGCGGCCGGGCTGCCGCACGAGCGCCTCGAGCAGGCGGAACTCGCTGTAGGTCAGGTTGAGTGGCTCGTCCCCGGCGATGGCGCGATGCCGCCGGCGGTCGATCGTGATCCCGCGGCTCGTCACCACCTCGGCGTCGTCGGCCGATGCGCTGCGGCGTCGCTCGAGCGCCTTGATCCGCTCGAGCAGCACCTTCACGCTAAACGGCTTCGTGACGTAATCGTCCGCGCCGATCGAGAGCCCCACCACCTGATCCGACTCCTCGGCCTTCGCCGTCAGCATGAGAATCAGTGTGTTCCGCATGGCCGGATCGGAGCGGAGCCGCCGGCAGACCTCGAGCCCGTCCAGGACGGGGAGCATGAGATCCAGGATGACGATGTCCGGCAGCTTGAGTTGCGCCTGGCGCAGACCGTCCTGGCCGTCGCGAGCGATCAGCACCTCGTAACCGCTCGTGCGGAGGTTGTAGGCGAGTACGTCCGCGAGCGAGCGGTCGTCCTCGATGATCAGAGCCTTCTTGGCCATGGCTCATTCCCGCGGCAGGTGGATCCCGTCGTGCTTGTGCCGCGCGATCTCTCCCTCCACCAGGTAGATCACGTCCTCGGCGATGTTCGTCGCGTGGTCGGCGATGCGTTCGACGTGGCGGGACGCCGAGAAGCAATGCATGGCGGCGGGGATGAGCGGCGGCTGCGCCTGCATCCGCTGGTAGAGCTCGTCGATGATCTCACGGTTGTAGCGGTCGACTTCGTCGTCCAGCGCACAGACCTGGCGCGCGGCTCGAGCGTCCAGGTTCACGAACGAGTCGAGCGCCTGGCGCACCATGAGGGCCGCCATGTCGAGCATGCGGGTGAGCAGGGCGGGGATCGCGAACGGCGGCTGGCCCGCCAGGTACTCGGCACGCTCGGCGATGTTCAGCGCCAGGTCCGCAATCCGCTCCAGGTCGGTGTTGATCTTGAGCACGGTCGCGATGCGACGCAAGTCGACGGCCACCGGCTGGTGCAGGGCCAGCATCTTGAGGCACTCCTCCTCGATGTGGACCTCGCGCTGGTCGATCTCGTCGTCCCCCTGCAGGACCTCGCGTGCCAGGTCGAGGCGGTGTTGGCACAGCGCGCGCCCGGCCTTGTCGATCGTCTCCTCGACGCGCGCCGACAGGGCGAGGATCTCGCGCTGGACGTTCTCGAGATCGCGCTGGAGGTGCTTGCTCATGGGTTACGAGGGCCCGGCAAAGAATAACTTGCAGAAACGGGACCCTAGCCGAACCGCCCGGTGATATAGTCCTCGGTCTGCCGCTGGCGCGGACGTGTGAACATGTCGTTCGTCGGACCGATCTCGACGAGGCGACCGTGATAGAAGAACGCCGTTTGGTCGGAAACGCGCGCCGCCTGCTGCATGTTGTGGGTGACGATGACGATGGTGTACCGCTCCTTGAGCTCGAAGATGAGGTCCTCGATGCGCGCGGTGGACGCGGGGTCGAGCGCCGAGGCCGGTTCGTCCATGAGCAGCACCTCGGGGCTGGTCGCGAGCGCGCGGGCGATGCAGAGCCGCTGCTGCTGGCCTCCGGAGAGGTTCAGCGCCGAGTCGCTCAGGCGGTCGCGGACCTCATCCCAGAGCGCAGCCCGCCGCAGCGACCCCTCGACCGTCTCCGCCAGCACCGCGCGGTTGCGCACGCCCGCGATCCGCGGCCCGTACGCCACGTTCTCGAAGATCGACTTCGGGAACGGGTTCGAATTCTGGAACACCATGCCCACCTTCTTGCGCAGCTCGAACACGTCCACGCCGCGCTCGTAGATGTCCCGGCCGTCGAGCAGCACCGCTCCGGCGACTCGCGACCCCTCGATGCCGTCGTTCATGCGGTTCAGGGTACGCAGGAACGTCGACTTGCCGCACCCCGACGGCCCAATCAGCGCAGTGACACACCGCACCGGGATGCGCAGCGAGACGTCGAAGAGCGCCTGCTTGTCGCCGTAGTAGAAGGAGAGGCGGCGGGACTCCATCTTGTTCGATGCCGCCGCCACGTCTGCGGGCAGACGAGCGGGGCGTTCACGCGTCGCGATCACGGACGAGAACGACATGAGCACGGGGTGGTCTCCCAGGCGCAACAACCGCGACGGCCCGGCTGCCAGCCTAAGCGGGCCGTGTGAAGAAAGAATGAAGATCTTATGAAAAGGGGGGGCTCGCTCAACCCCGGCATAGTTGAGCGTTCGACGTTGAGCGTCCACCGCCCCTCACCCGCCGGGTTCGGCGCGGGTCTCCCGACCCCGCCGCTCCACCGACCGAAGGTCTCCACTTGCCAACGACCCCTCACCCCCAACCCCTCTCCCCAGGCTCGCCCCTGGGATCCATGAAGGGGGGCTCCCGTGGAGCGAGGGGAGTAATCGGCGCGCTAAAGGAGCCTCTCCCATGAGGAGATGACGCGCCGAGGAGCAAGCGCGGGACGAGGGGAGCGACCGCGCGCTTCAAAAGAGCCCCCATGCCGCGGCATCGCCTTCAAACGGCCGCAGTCGCGAAGCGCCGCCGCAGCCGGTTGCGCAGCGCGATCGCGCCCAGGTTGAGCACGACCACGATCACCAGCAGCAGCAGGGTCGTCGCGTAGACCATCG
>JBGPMX010000296.1:0-6491 GCA_041487215.1 Planctomycetia bacterium
CCACCTGGCGCAGCCGGGCCGCGTCCCCGAACAGCGCGTCCGGCACGTCGGCCAGCACGTGGCAGGCGAGCTCGAGCCGCTTCTCGTGGGCGCGCGTGGCGAGGGTCTTGGTGGCGTCGGCCAGTGTGTCGCGCAGCGAGAAGTCGATGGCATCGAGTGGCAGCTTGCCCGATTCGATCTTGGAGAAGTCGAGGATGTCGTTGATGACCGTGAGTAGCGCGTCGGCGGAGGACTTGACCAGGCGAAGATACTCGCGCTGCTCCGGCGTGAGCTCGGTGCCGAGCGTGAGCTCGGTCATGCCCAGGATGCCGTTCATGGGGGTGCGGATCTCGTGGCTCATCTTGGCGAGGAATTCGCTCTTGGCTCGGCTGGCCTCCTCGGCCGCCCGTTTGGCGCGCTGGAGCTCCTGCTCGGCGCGGCGCCGCTCGATGAACTGGCCGATCTGGCTACCCACCGCGGCGAACATCTGGAGCATGTCGTTGTCCGGCTCGAGCACGCGGCGGTTGAAGAACTCGACGACGCCCAGCGTGTCGCCGCCCAGCCGGATCGGGAAGGCGAAGGCACCGTGCAGCCCCTCCTCGGCCGCCACCGCCGCGCGCGGGAAGTTGGGGTCGCGCGTCACATCCGGGATCCAGGCCGGCTCGCCGCGTACCCAGACGCGACCGGGCAGGCCGACGCCGCGGACGAACGACATGCCGCGCGTCACCTCCTCGAACCGCGACACTCTGCTTTCGGAGCTATGCCAGGTGTTGACGCAGCGCAGCACGTCGCTCTGGTAGTCGACGATCCAGACCACGCCGACCTCCCAGCCCAGGCTCTCACCGATCGCCTGCACGATGCCCGGCGTCGCCTGGTCGAGCGTCGCGGAGTCGGCAAGCACGCGGGTGACGGCGTACTGCACCGCCTGGGCCCGCTCGCGGCGCTTGGGCTCGGTCACATCCCAGAAGATGGCCTGGGTCCCCATCATCTCGCCGCGGAAGCCGTAGATCGGCGTCTTGACCACCTGCACGAACAGCCGCTCCCCCTGCGGGCTGACGTGCTCCTCCACGGTCTCGAACACGCAGCCGGTGGCGATGACTCGGCGGTCGTCGCGGCTGTACTTTTCGGCGAGCTCGCCGGGGAAGAAGTCGTAGTCCGTCTTGCCGATGATCTCGGGGAGTGGCCGGCCCAGCAGCCGGCAGAACTTCTTGTTCGCGAACGTGAAGCGGCCGTTCAGGTCTTTGCGGAAGATGTTCTGCGGCAGGCTCTCGACCAGCGAGTGGTACAGGGCCTCGGAGTCCGCCAGGGCTTCGCGCGCCCGGCGCGCATCGGTCATGTCGCGCGCGACCGCGTAGATCCGCTTCTCTTCGAGCGACGGGGTGGCGTTCCAAAGCAGCCACTTGTACGACCCGTCCTTGGCTCGGTAGCGGTTCTCGAACGAGACGGTGGCCGTGCCCCCGATGAGCCGCTCCGCCTCGGTGAGCGTGGCCTGGCGATCGTCCGGATGCACGAACTCGATGTAGGGCTTGCCAAGCAGCTCGTCGCGCACGAAGCCGAGCGTCTTCTCCCAGGCGGGGTTGAGCTGTTTGAAATAGCCATCGAATCCGGCGATGCACATCATGTCCAGGGACAGGCTGAAGAAGCGTTCCCGCTCCCGCGTGCCCTGGGTGCGGCCGCGCGACCCGGCCGCCACGGCACGGAGCGCCCCGGCGAGCTTCAGGACGGAGGCGTGGCGGAGCATATTGATTCCTCTGGGTATGGGGGCGAGCTCGGAAGTGACGCCCCGATTATGGGCGGCTCGGCCCCCCCGTCTCCACACCTTTTTTCCGTTACCCGATGGCCGCGTCCGGCAGGCCGAGCGCATCCCGCAGGAGCTTCCCACTCCGCCCACGCTCCCCGCTTGTCGGGAGCCGTCAGCGCGGCCGCCCAGAGGGTTCGATTTCCAAGAAGTTGGCGCCGTTGGCGTCGAGGTCGATCTCGAGCGAAAGCTGGCCGTCGGCGCCCACCGGGCGCGTGGCCGAGCCGGTCGTGTGCAGGGCGGCGCGCTCTTCGAGTTGCCGGGCAACCTTGCCCGAGCACGGTGGGGACCCCGTGACACGTTCGAGCGCCCTCATAGCCCGGGCACGGAGCCCGGCGTCATCCGACTTCTGGGCAAACTCGAGCATTGCACCGGCTGCGGACGCCGCGGCGGGACCGAGCGCGGCCAGGTCGTCCAGGGCGGCGCGCCGGGATGCGCGCCCGCCGGTCGTCAGCGCCGCGACCGCGCGCTCCAGCCGCGCGGCCGCATCGGCCGGCGGCGCAGCCGCCCCGTCAGCGTCCCGTAGGGGACGGGCGAGGCGGAAGTACGAGTTGTGGTCCTTGTCGAAGCGATACTCGCGCACCGTGACCGCGCCGTGCGCGAGCCCGGTCAGTCCCAGCGTGATCCGGAACGCGTGCGCGGAACGCGACTCGGTGTCCAGCGCGCTGTGCGCGTACAATAGAATGCGCGTGACGCCCCCCTGCTGCGACGCGAAGCCGCTCACCACGTGCGGCCCCACCACGCGCTCGGGCAACACCTGGAAGTCGCCGCTCATGCCGCTTACCAGGCCCAGGAAGTGGAGGATCGGCATGGCGATGGTCACACGGCGGTCCGTCATCCCATCGCCATTGTCGTCCACCTGAATCTCGCGCACGCAGTCGTTCCCGCCGCCGAAGTCCCGGTTGGGCCAGGGCCAGAACGTGAGCATCGTTTCCCCGTAGCCGTAGCGCGCATCGCCGCGGGCACGCTCGAGCCGGCGGCGTGCCACGTCGGCGCACCATGTGGGATAGTAGCCATCACCGAGGTAACTGTCGGCGTACGCCGGATCGGGGGGCAGGTCCCACCCCGGACAGGACTCGTGCGAGTTCACCCACGAGCGCTCGTAGTACTCCGCGTCCGTTTCGATTGCCATCTGCTTGGCCCGCGCGAGCTTGTCCGCCATGAGCTTCGACGTGTTATAGGCGTGGACCGAGACGAAATCGCAGGGACTGCCCCGCCCGCCGTGCGCGCGGCAGAGCCGCTCCACGCGGCGCGAGCGCTTGCCCGCGAGTCGCTCGTCGGCGACCGCGGCATTCGGTAGCAGCGCGCCCGGCACGCCCGCGGCACGGGGGGAGCAATGGACCAGGAACTCGCGCAGCCGCAGGTTCGTGCCGAAGATCCCGCCCAGCTCCAGGCCCCCTACGAAGACCCGATCCGAGTCGTAGCCGTGGTCCTCGAACGCGCGCAGGATGCCGTCCACCGTGTAGTCGTAGAACTTCTGGAGCTCGTTCCAGTCCGTGCGCCAGAACAGCGCGCCGAGGTCCGGCTCGTTGAACACACTCCAGGCGAACTCCAGGCACGCGTCGCCGTAGCGCTCGACGATGTGCGACGTGATCGCGTGCACCGCGGCGTGCAGCTCCGCGTAATCCTTGG
The DNA here is from genome assembly GCA_041487215.1 of Planctomycetia bacterium. Classification (GTDB taxonomy): domain Bacteria; phylum Planctomycetota; class Planctomycetia; order JALXBF01; family JBGPMX01; genus JBGPMX01. The sequence continues at coordinate 3,410 of JBGPMX010000296.1, forward strand.
CGGTCGTCCAGTTTCGCCCATCGATCGCCAGATCGCCCGGCGCATCCGCGAAGTTGACCACCAGGCGACGCGCGAACCGGCGGTGCGCCAGGTCCCACTGCTTGTCCAGCCGGCCCCAGTAGTAGGCCGGCGTGCCGCTTGGGCGCAGCTTGCGGAGATAGGTCCCGCCCGGCGGGAAAAGGCCGGGCGCGTTCGTGTCTTCGCCACGCGGCAGCGGCGCGGCGTAGGCCAGCTTCCAGCCCTCGGCGGGGGGATCGAACGCGGTCACGACCACCGCGTGGTCATCTGCTTCGACCGCGACGACCTTGGCCCGCGCATCGTGGATGCCGTCGGCGACAAGCACCTCGTCCCCCGCGTGGTAGTCCGCCGCCAGCGGCCGGCCGGTTGCGATGCCGTATTGCTCGTGGCCGAAGAAATCCTCGACGCGCAGCCGGACGCCGTCCCCCAGCAACTCGATTGCACGCACGCGCCGGGTCTCGTGCTCGCGCACAATGTTGGGCAGGTTCCGGCTCAGCAGCTCGGGCTGGTGATCCATGCCGGTCATCCAGAAATCACGCTGGAGGCTCCAGGCCCGCGGCGCGGTGCGACGCACCTGCTCCATGAGCTCGAAGGTCGGCAACCGCAGTGCCGAGTCGGTGCAGAAGCTGGTGCCGCAGAAGCCGGAGAAAAAGCCGCCCTGCCAGCGCACCGGCGGCGCGGCGAGCGAGAGCTCGAACGACAGGTCGTGCGTGGCTGCCGCCGCCTCCGTGGTGAAATGCCAGGTTCCGGCCCGTTCCGGCAGTTCCGCACCATCGCGCGATCGCGCGCGGATGCGCAGGGTGTAGCGCGTCTCGGGCACGAGCTCGTTCTCGGGGTCGATATAGACGACCAGCGAGTTCCTCTGCGGATTGTTCTTCCCCAGAGTGAGCTTCCCTTTGTACCCCGCGGCAAACTCGGGGCCGGCACGCAGGATCGAGAAGCCGTCGCCCCCCTCCGGCTGGAGCGCGACGGACACAGAGTCCGGCAAAACACGGTCGGCCACCGCGTCATCGCTCATCCCGAGCTCGGCGTAGAAGCTCGCTCGCAGCGGAACCTGCTCCTGTCCCGGACCGGGGCGCGGAGAGCCGTAGGGGTCGGCCGGGCGCGTGAGCAGCTTGACCTCGGACGCGTGGCCGCCCGCCGACACGAGCAGGAGGGGGAGCAACCAGATCGATAACCGGGCCGGTGTGCGGTGAGGCAAGGGATCCCTCGTGCGATGAGCGGTCGCCCCGCCCTTTGGTCCCGGCAATCACGGCCGCGTGCCGGCGCGATTCCGCGGCCGGACCGTTGGAGCGCCACGGAATCGTGTGCGGGCGCATCACGCTCGATGGCAGCATTCTATGCGGAGGGAACCGATTCCGCGACCGCGTGGGCGCTAGTCATGAGGTAGCACGAGGCGTACCGCGGACCGGCCGGCTGACGCGGCCGGGCAATCTTTGAAAGAGAGCATCCGCCGCGCTTCATGGCCAGTCGGGTCTGGCGACGTGCAGCACACTCCACACGCCATCCGCGGCGAATGCTCTCTTTCAAGTGGGGCCATTGGTCAAGTTATTTTTTCGCGGGCCCTTACAGGACCGCTGCCACCGCGTCGCTATCCCACTCGGCACGCGGAGTCGTCATCGCTTCCGGATCGCTCAGCAGGGCATCGAGCGCCTGCAACGACGGAGTCCAGGACATGGGCCCCAGATCCACATCCGCCGCGCTTGGCGCTGGCGCGTCGAGATCCGCGGAGCGAGCGGCGCCGCCGCTCGCTGGCGCGAACGACGGTGCAAGCAGGCTGGACGGCGCCCGTTCGCCGTGGGCGGCGGCGAGCGCTTCGCAGTTCCGCGTCGTATCGTGGCCGTCGCTCGCTTGGCACACGTCGGAGCCGGTACCGCCATCGAGCGTGTCGTCTCCCGCTCCGCCCGTCAGCGTATCGTTACCCGCCCCGCCGCTCAGCTTGTCATTGCCGTCCTCGTTGGGGTTGCTTGCGGTGATGAGAGCTGAGATACGGTCGTTCCCCGCGCCGCCGTCGACCACGTCGCTGCCACGGCCGCCCCTGAGCAGGTCGTTGCCGGAGCCGCTCTGGATCGTGTCGTCCCCACGGTTGCCGTTCATAGTCGCCGGGAGGGTGACCGAGGCATCGACGATGATGAGGTCGTCCCCGCGCCGGCCGCGGATGAAGAAGCCGGTGAACGGGTCGATCCCGAGCAGCCGATCGATAATCGAGGCGTCGTACCGCGTGTCGTGCCGCGCGGCGGGATGGGCGCCGGCGCCGCTGGACAGCAGGATATCGCGGATATCGCCGGTCGCGATCCCGGCGCTGTTCCGGCCCATTACGATCTGGTCGTCGCGGCCGCTGCCGACGATGAAAAGCTCGTTGCCGACTCGGCGATCGCGCCCGCCGCCGGCGAGTAAGAGTTGGCTGCCAAGGCGCCGGACCGAGTTCGTCACCTTCAGGTCATAGGTCGTGCTCGCGTCGACATGTATGGAGAAGACCCGAATCTGAAGGTGGTCTCCCTTGGCCGCGAGCAGGTCGACACGCTGCGTATTCCCGCTCAAGGTGCTCGATGCAATCAGCACCCCCGCGTCGTTCCGCACCTCGAGGCTGATCGGGCCGTTCGTGCTCGTCGCGAACAGCTGCACCGTGACAATGCCGTCGTCGAACGCCACGTAGTCGTAGAGATGGTCCAGATCCTGCGTCGTGGCGTGGATCGTGACGTCGTTGCGCTCGACAAGGCGCCCCGTGAGCGAACTCTCGAGCGGCGGCACGCTGCCAAAATCCTTGCCGCCGATCGCCGTACCGCTCAGCGCGATCGTCATGATGTGCTCGTCCACCGGGGCGGAGCGTGTATAGCCGGGCTTCGCCTGCGAGGCGACGTGGTAAACGGCTGCGGCGAGGTTCGGGAAGAGGTAATTCCCGAGGGCGTCCGTCACCGTGCTCAATTCGCCCTCGTCGAGCGTGCCGTTCTGATTCGTATCGAAAAAGACCGTCCAGCCCGCAAGGCCCGGCTCGTCCGCCCCCTTGACTCCGTTGCCGTCAAGATCCGCAAATACCTGCCCGCGAATGATGCCGAGCTGGAAG
>JBGPMX010000297.1:0-6484 GCA_041487215.1 Planctomycetia bacterium
CGACTACGCGATCGGCCAGATCGGCCGGCGGCTCGGGCTGGTGGCCACGCCGTACATCACGCTGGTCAACATCCTGGCCGGCAGGGAGCTGTTGCCCGAGTACGTGAGCGCAACGGACATCTCGGAACGGCTGAGCGGCCACGTGCTGGACTGGCTGCGGTCGCCCGAACGGCACGCGGAGACGGTGGCGCAGCTGCGCGCGCTCAAGGAGCGGGTGGCAGAGCCGGGGGCCGCGCGCCGTGCCAGCCGCTACATCCTGGAGACGCTGGGCGCGCTGCCGCACGCTCGAGCCGCCTGAACCTGGGCCTCGGCGCTCCACTACCGCGCGCGCCGGCTCTGTCATCCTGAGCCGAGCGAGGTACGAGCGGAGCGAAGGATCTCGCCCGAGCCAGAGAAATCCTTTGCCAGTCCTCCGGATGACAACCCCGCCAAGGCGCCGAATTGGAACACGAATCGCCCGCCCTGCCTCTGGGCGCTCTCCGCGCCTATAATCCGTCTGGTCTTTCCGATCTCGCATTCCTGGAACAAAGCCATGACCCCCACGCGCGCGGGCGGGAACCGCCTCGCCCAAGAAACGAGTCCCTATCTGCTCCAGCATGCGCAGAACCCGGTGGATTGGCACGCGTGGGGGCAGGAAGCGATCGAGCGAGCGCGGCGCGAGGACAAGCCGATCTTCCTGTCCATCGGGTACTCCGCCTGCCACTGGTGTCACGTGATGGAGCACGAGAGCTTCGAGGACCCGGAGATCGCGGCGCTGATGAACGAGTACTTTGTGAACATCAAGGTGGACCGCGAGGAGCGGCCGGACCTCGACCAGATCTACATGAACGCGGTGCAGATGATGACCCGGCACGGCGGCTGGCCGATGTCGGTTTTCCTGACCCCGGACCTGGAGCCGTTCTACGGCGGCACTTACTTCCCCCCCAGCGACCGCATGGGCATGCCCGGCTTTCGCCGCATCCTGGTGGGCGTGGCCGACGCGTGGAAGAACCGGCGCGACGAGGTAACCCGCTCGGGCGCGCAGTTGGCCGGTGCGTTGCGGCAGATGAACGAGCTGGCTGGGAACGACACTGCACCGTCGCTCGAGCTGGTGGATCGCGCCGTGAGCACGCTCGCCCGCAGCTTCGACCGCGACCACGGCGGCTTCGGCGGCGCTCCGAAATTCCCGCACCCGATGGACCTGCGGCTCTGCCTGCGGCACGCCCGGCGGACCGGCAGCGAGCAGTCGCTCGAAATGGTCACGACCACGCTCGACCACATGGCGCGCGGCGGCATCTACGACCAGCTGGGGGGCGGGTTCCACCGTTACTCGACCGACGAGCGCTGGCTCGTGCCGCACTTCGAGAAGATGCTCTACGACAACGCCCTGCTGGCGCAGACCTACCTCGAGGCCTACCAGGCCGTGCGGCGGCCGGAGTTCGCGCGGGTCGCGCGCCAGACGCTCGACTACGTGCTCTGCGAGATGACCGCTCCCGAGGGGGGCTTCTACAGCACCCAGGACGCGGACAGCGAGGGGGTCGAGGGGAAGTTCTACGTCTGGTCGCTCGCCGAGATCAACCAGATGCTCGACAAGGAAGCGGCCGCCACGTTCGCGTACGCCTACGACGTGACCGCGGAGGGGAATTGGGAAGGGCACAACATCCTGCAGCGGCCGAAGACGATCGAGCAATGCGCCAGGCTGCTCGGGGTGGACCGGGCCGCGCTCGAACGCTCGCTCGATGCGTCGCGTGCCAGGCTGCGGGCGGCCCGCGCCCAACGCGTGCCGCCCGGCCGCGACGACAAGGTGCTGGTGGCGTGGAACGGGCTCATGATCGACGCGATGGCCCTGGGCTACCAGGTGCTGGGCGAGCCGCGCTACCTCGAAGCCGCACGCCGTGCGGCCGAGTTTATCTTGAACCGGCTGTGGCGAGGCGGCGCTGACACCTTGCACGGCGCGGCGGCCCCGGCCGCCGACGCGGCGAGACCCGGCGCGGAGCCGGCCGACGGACACCTGCTGCTCCACAGCTACAAAGACGGCCGGGCCCGGTTCAACGCCTACCTTGATGACTACGCATGCCTCAGCCACGCACTGGTCACGCTTTACGAGTCCGACTTTCAGCCGCACTGGATCGCCGAGGCACTCGAGCTGACCGCGGTGATGATCGATCAGTTCTGGGACGAGTCCGGTAAGAGCTTCTTCTACACCGGGCGAAGCCACGAGCCGCTGGTGGCGCGCACACGCGACGTGCACGACACGGCCACGCCCTCCGGCAACTCGATGGCCGTCACGGCACTGGCCCGCCTCGGCAAACTGACCGGGCATGGCGCGCTGGTGGCGAAGGCGGAAGAGACCCTGCGCTCGTTTACGGGGTTGATGGAGCAGATGCCCGCGGCCGTGGGCCAGATGCTGCTGGCGCTCCACTTCCTGCTCGACCACCCGAGCGAGATCGCGATCGTGCCGGGCGAATCGCCTGGCCAGGCCGACGAGGCGGTGGCGGCGCTGCGCGCCGTGCGAGATCGGTTCCTGCCCAACAAGGTGGTGGCGCTGCGACTGCCCGGCCCGGCGCGCGCCGAGACGGAACGGCTGCTGCCGCTGCTGGCCAACCGGCCCGCGGTCGCTGGTCAAACCACCGTGTATCTATGCGAGAACAACGCGTGCCGCGCGCCGATCATCGGGGCGCAGGCGCTCGCCGCGGCGCTCGACGTGAAGTAGGCATGACTCTCGGTTCGGCGCGGGTCAGAACATCCGCTCGCGCACGCTCTAGCGCGGGTTATTCACGTCGGGTGGGTCAAGCTCGCGGAACTTTATGGTGGGTCATCGCAAGCCCACTGGTGCTGGAAACTCCACTGAGTTCCGACATCATGATTCACTCAGCGCGCGACGACCCACCATGCCAACCGCTTGCTCGACCCACCCACCAAGAGCCTGAATAATCCGGGTTAGCGCGCGATCCCGCGGTGTGTCATGCCCGCCGGCTCGCCCCAGAGCAGCACCGCCCGTTGCGTGCGCGTGGGACGCTCGGGCAGCGTGAAGAAGCGCGCGCCGAGGCTGTCCCCATCCGCCGCCAGGCAGGTGAGCAGGGCGAACTGCCCCGTCCTCAGCCGCAGAGAGAACGTCAGCTCCTCGAACGATTGCAGCTGCCGGCTTACGTTGATGGTCCACCCCGCCAGCCGCCCGCGTGGCTCGTCGTCGGGGACGAAGCGCTGGATCGGGTTGCCGTACTGGACCTCGGGCGTCAGCCGCACGTCGATCGCATCCTCACCGGCGATCGTCGGCACGAGTCGCAGCGAACCGACCGCGCAGTCGAGCAACCGGTCGGGCTGCCCCGCCGGCATCGTCACGGGCCAGGTCGGGTGCTCGCCCCCGGTTTCGATCCGCGTGGGGCTGCCGCTCTGAATCTGCACCCGCTCGCCGTTCATGCGGCCCAGTTCCTCTTCGTTGAACAGCGTGCGGAGCTTGTCAGGCAGTTGCCCGCCGAGCACGCCGACGTGGAACCCGCGCTGCTCGAGCGTGTGCCGCAGGGCGAGCTCGAGCTGCTGCTCGTCGGCCGACGCCCAGAGGTCTTGGTTGATCACGCGATCTCCCAACGGCCGTTCGAGGAAGATAAAATACATCACCACGTCATTCGGTCCGGGCACGATGGGCTTGAGCCCGACCCGCTCGGCGAGCGCGTTCGCACGCGGCGCGCGGGTCGTCTCCAGGCATCCCGTCGCCGCCAGAGCCATCAGCACGCAGCCCAGGACCAGGCGGCGGCAGCGCGGACGCCCCTGCCCCGTTTCGAGCCATGCCGCGCGGGACGGCCGCGGGATCACCGAGCTTTCCCTACCGAGCCCGAGGGCGCAGCGCCGGCCGTGCCCGGCGCGGCGGTTCACAGTTGCCTGGTTCGGAATCACGTACGACATTTGATGGGCAGAGAATCGCGCGAGCTTAAGGGGCGGCGAGTCTAGCGAAGCCCCCGCGCGGGGTCAACGCCAACCGACCCGCGGGGAGCGCGGTGGCCCGTCCCTGATCTTTGCCAAGGGCGTGACGGCGAGCCTTGAGAGCCGATGTAGCAGCGTTTCTGCGAAACGCTGAAGCGGGCCTCGGAGAGGCCCGCCGACACGCGCTTTTCCTTTTGGCGTGGTTCCATTTAGAATGACAGTTTCCAAAACGACTCCGAATCACGGTTCACCTCGCACGACGCGGGGCGGGCCGCGCCGGCGAGGACGAGCGTGCGGGTGCGGGCCGCGCACGCCGGCAGCCGGCATCGGAGCGTGAGACCCATCATGCGGACGATCCTCACCGAGCCGCAGATCCTCGACCGCGTGGCCGAACTGGCCCAGCAAATCGCCGCGGACTACCAGTCCCGGCCGCTCACGATCGTCGGCGTACTGACCGGCAGCCTGATCTTCCTGGCCGACCTCACGCGGCGGCTTACCATCCCCCACCGCATCGGTGTGCTCCAGGCGTCGAGCTACCGGGGCAGGTCGACCCAGCCGGGTGATCTCCGTGTCAACGTCGAGCTGGTGCCGGATCTCCAGGGCCGGCATGTGCTCCTGGTCGATGATATCCTGGACACCGGCCAGACGATCGCGTCGTTGGTGCGGCAGATCGAAGAGCTCGACCCCCTGAGCGTGCGGACGCTCGTCCTGCTGCGCAAGCAGAACCGTCAGTCCGTTCCCATCGCGCCGGATTACAGCGGTTTCGTGATCCCCGACGTATTCGTGGTCGGCTACGGCATGGATTTCAACGACGACTACCGTCACATCCCGTACCTGGCCGAGCTCGATGCCTGCGACATCGGCGATGCGTCGGCCGCCGGCCCGGCCTCGCGGTGCAAGCCTGGACTGCCCGGCGCGCCCCGGAGCGCGCGGTGAAGATCCTGATCATCAGCCAGCGGTTCCGACCCCTCATCGGCGGAGCGGAAACGGTGTTGGGCGAGCTCGCGGCGCAGCTCGTCCGGCTCGGCCATGCCGTTACGCTGCTCACGGCGCGCTGGGATCGCGCCTGGCCGGCCGAAGAGCGGGTCGACGGAGTGCACATCGTGCGGCTGCCCCTGCCTCGCCTGCGGATGTGGGGGACATGGGTCTACATGCGGGCGCTGCGCGGCTGGCTGGCTCGACAGGGGGGGGCGTTCGACGTCTGGTACGTGTCGATGCTGAAGCACAGCGCGTGGATCGCGGTCGGCGCGGCGCGCGATCACGGTGTTCCCGTGGTGCTGCGCACCGAGGGGGGCGGTCCGACAGGAGACGCGGCGTGGCAATGCCGCGCGCTGGGCGGGAAGCTCATCCGCCGCCGCTGCCGCCGCGCCTTGCGCCTGGTGATACCGAGCGCCGCGATGCGGACCGAGCTCGAGGCCGCGGGCTACGCCCCCGCGCGGGTCGTCTATATCGCCAACGGCGTTCGCGTCCCACGCGAAGATGAGCCGGCCGAACGAACGCGCTGGCGTCGCCGGCTGGGCCTGGAACCCGACGCGCGAACCGCCGTGTTCGTCGGCCGGATCAGCCCCGAAAAGGGGGTGGCCGACCTCACCGCGGCGTGGCCGCGGGTGGCCGCCACGGCCGCGGACGCGCAACTCATCCTGGTGGGCGGCGGGCCCGCCGCAGACGAACTCCGTGCGGCGACCGCCGGGGACCGCTCCATTCTCTGGGTCGGACCGATCCAGGAACCGCAACGCTACCTGCGTGCCGCGGATCTCTTCGTGCTGCCGAGCCACGAAGAGGGGATGAGCGTCGCGCTGCTCGAGGCCATGGCGCTGGCGCTGCCGATCGTTGCCAGCGATATCCCGGGCAACCGGCTCCTGGTCGAGCACGGCAGACACGGACTGCTGGTCGCCGTGGGCGATCCCGAGCGGCTGGCCGGGGCGGTGCTGCAGCAGTGGCGGGACCCCGAACGAGCCGCCGCCATGGCGCAAGCGGCACGCCGCCGCGTGCAGCAAGAGTTTTCGATCGAACGCATGGCCGAACGGCACCTCGAGCTGTTCGAATCGCTGCGCGGCAAGGTGCCTGCGCGCGGCGAGGCGATCTAGCGAGCCAGGCATGACGACGCGCATCCTCTACATCATCCCGACGCTCGATCGGTCAGGCAGCGAGAAGCAGCTTACGCTGCTCGCCACCCGCCTGCCGCGCGACGAGTTCGCGCCGCAGGTCTGCGCTCTGACACGCGGCGGGCCGTACGCCGATGAGCTCGCGCGCGCCGGGGTGCCGGTCACCGTGCTGGGCAAGCGGCTCAAGGCCGACCCGATGGCGGCGTGGAAGCTGCGGCAGCTGATCCGGCGCGGCCGGTTCGACATCGTGCACACCTGGCTCTTCGCGGCGAACAGCTACGGCCGCGTGCTGGCCCGGCAGCACGGCGTGCCGATCGTCATCGCGTCGGAACGGTGCGCGGATCATTGGAAGGGATCGCTCGAGCGCACGATCGACCGCTGGCTCGCCCGGCACACCGACCGGATCGTGGTCAACGCCCAGGCGGTCGCGCGGTTCTACGAGTCGCTCGGCATCGAGCCGGGCAAGCTGGTGGTGATCC
>JBGPMX010000298.1:0-6478 GCA_041487215.1 Planctomycetia bacterium
GGCGCGGGGCGCCCCGCCCCCTGTTGTCTGGCTCTGGACTCTCGACCCTGGACTCTCGACTCTTCTTGACCGTGCTTTCTCCCGTCTGTTATAAGCGCCGCACAGACATATCACGGTTCTCATCGGCGGATCCCGGCTGGATGGGTGGATGAGCCAGGTCACACTACAAGTTCTCGACGGGTCCGACCGCGGCAAGATCTACCGCGCCATGGGCACGCCCATCACGATTGGCCGCGAGGACGGCAACGCGGTGCAGCTCAACGACGAACGCGTGAGCCGCTTTCACGCCAAGATCCAGGAGGACCAGGGGCAGCTCGTCCTCACCGACCTGGAGAGCACCAACGGCACGCGCGTGAACGGCCAGACGGTCCAGCTCAGCATCGTGCGCGTGGGGGACTGCATCGCCGTGGGACGTTCGCTGCTCCTGGTGGGAAGCCCGGATCAGATCGAGCAGCGGATGGCGGGGGTGAACGAGAACCCCACGCTCGCGTCGCTGGACCATACGGCAGCCGCGCGCGGGGCAGCCGGGCCGGTGTGGCGGAGCGGCGTATCGGCTGCGGAGAACGCGGCGGGCGAGGCGGGCGGCGCAGCGGAGGAGCTCCGCTTCGAGCTGAATTTCGCATCGAGCGAGCGGTCGCCGCGCGACCCGGCTCTGGCCGGGCACACGGGCGCGCCGGACTCCAAACCGCCGCAGCTGCCGGCCAAGCTCAGCCCGGCGCAGGCCGCCCAGCTGGCGGAGCTCTTGCTGTATCTGCACCAGCAGGTGGCACGGGGCACGCAGGACGCGGTCCAGCGCAGCGAGGACGGCACGCTGGCGCTCACCCAGTCGGCCTGGCAGCGCATCCTGCACGCCGAGATGGAGCTGGCGCGCTACCTGCACCAGATCGGCCATCCGGAGTAACAACGCGAGACCGGAAACGTCCGCGCCCTTTCCCGTTCCCCACTTCCTCCCGTTCCGGTCCCCTCGCCCCCGCGCTCATGGTTCATGCGGGGGAGAGGATGATGCTGATACCCCCCCTTGTCCCCCCCTTGGCAAGGGGGGGGAAGGGGGGGTATCAGCTGCCCGGGCAGGTGAGACGGTGCTTTGTGGTGCGGGGCGCTTGGCTAGCTGAGAGGGCTCTCATCCCGTCCCTCTCCCGGGGATCCATGAGCGGGAGAGGCGGCTGGATTCAACGGACGAAGCGGTGCTCTCCCCGGATGCTCCGCCCCTTTGCGGTCCCGTGGGCCCGCGCTCACGCCTTGGCCAGCACCCAGTCCACGAGCCGCGGCACCAGCTTGTTCAGCCGGATCAGCCAGCGTCCCTCGAACGTGAGGTCCAGCTCGTGCTTGCCCCGGCGGACCGCGGCGAGCGTCTTGCGCGCCACCGTCTCCGGCGTCATGGCCCGGTGATTCTGCCACGGCCGCCGCGGGCCGCGCCGGATCATGTGGTCACGGAACGAAGTGTCCGTGAGACCGGCGTGCACGACCAGCACGTCGATCCCGTCCCGTGTCAGCTCGGAGCGCAGCGCCTCCGAGAACCCGGTGACCGCGAACTTGCTCGCGCAGTACTCGGTGCAGTTCGGGATGGCGCGGCGGCCGAGCACCGACGAGATGTTCACGATCATCGGCTGCTGGCCGGCCGCCAGCAGGGGCAGGCATTCCCGCGTGGTCTCGACCAGGCCGAAGAAGTTGACCTCCATGATGGTCCGCAGCACGGACTCGTCGCTCGTCCGGAACGGCCCGGTCGCGCCCACGCCGGCGTTGTTGATCAAGAGGTCGAGGCCGCCCCAGCGCTCAAGGACCAGCCCGGCGACGCGGCGGCGGTCTTCGGGCAGGGTCACGTCGGCCGGGCAGGCCGTCGCGTCCTGCCCGGCGTCGCGCAGCGCTCGTTCCAGAGACGTGATCGCGTCGGCCGAGCGCGCGGTCATAAGGACGCGGGCACCGGCGCGCGCCAGCGCCGCCGCCAACGCCTTGCCGATGCCGCTCGATGCCCCGGTCACCAGGGCACGCCGCTGCTTGATGTCGCGTCGTTTGGACACAGCTCCTGCCCGCGTCATCAGCTCCCGCTCGCGCGGTGCCCGTTGCCGTCGCTCCAGCCATTGTTCAGCCGGGCGATCTCGCCCAGGCAGGGACGCGGCACGAGACAGTGCACGGTCACGCGTTCCCCCTCGTACGTTCGGCTGTCCGTAATCGCGTGCGCTTCCAGGTAAGCGAGGAGTCGGCCGTTGCTGGCCGAAGTGGCAACGTCGAGCTCGACGAACTGCCGGCAGAGCGTCTCCTCGGCCAGCCGTTCCAGCCGGTCCAGGCCACTCCGGCAGCGCGCGCTGATCGCCACCGAATTCGGGTACGCGGCGCGCAGCACGTCCAGGTAGGAACGATCGCGCACCGCGTCCGTCTTGTTCAGCACCATAATGGTGGGCTTGTCCCGGCAGCCCAGCTCGTCGAGCACGGCCTGCACCGCCGCAATCTGGTCCCGCGCCGACGCGCTGGATCCGTCCACCACGTGCAGCAGCAGGTTGGCCTGCCGCACCTCCTCAAGCGTGGCGCGGAACGACGCCACCAGGTGATGCGGCAGGTCCCGGATGAAGCCGACCGTGTCGCTGAGCAGGACGCGGCCGAGCCGGCCGAGCTGCCACTGCCGCGTGCGCGTGTCGAGCGTCGCGAACAGTTTGTCCTCGACCAGCACGCCGGCACCGGTCAGCGCGTTCATGAGCGTGCTCTTGCCGGCATTGGTGTAGCCGACGATCGCGATGGTTTGTTCCGAGGCCCGGCTCGCCACCTCGCGCTGCTTGCGCGCGTGGATGTCCTCGATCTTGTGGCGCAGGTCCGTGATACGGCGGTCGACGATGCGGCGGTCCTCCTCGAGCTGCTGCTCGCCGGGACCACGCATGCCGATACCCCCTTCCATGCGCGAGAGGTGGGGCCACATCCGCTTCAACCGCGGCAACGCGTACTCCAGCTGCGCCAGCTCGACCTGGAGCCGGGCTTCATGGGTCCGCGCGCGAGAGGCGAAGATGTCCAGGATCACCTCGGTGCGGTCAAGCACCTTCGTATCCGTGGCCATCTCGAGGTTGCGGATCTGCCCCGGGCTAAGCTCGTTGTTGAAAACGACAACGTCGGCCCCCGTGCGCTGCACCAGGCTGGTCAGCTCCTCGACCTTGCCGTGCCCCAGGTAGGTGCCCGCATCGGGGCGCTGCCGTTTCTGGAGCATGGTGCCCACCACGCAGGCGCCGGCGGTGGTGGTCAGGCCGTACAGTTCGCTGAGTGGATCGTCTTGGTCTCGGGCACGACCGGGAAGCAGAAGGCTGACGAGCACCGCCCGTTCCTGCTGGACGGTCAATTCTGCGCGTTTGAGTTCTATCACTGGTGCCCGAAGACCCCCAGGAATGATGCGTGAACGTCTCGCAGAAATAATATGACGGAACCGGCAGGGGGTCAACGATCGCCTCTTTACGGCCCAAAAAAGCACTCCATGCGGTACCTTCGAGAACGGGGGACGGCCAAGGGGGGGTCCGGTCCAATACCCGCGACGGAGCGACGAATATAGAATGGGAAGCATGAAACACGCTTGGATGTTCCTGGCGGCCCTTGCGACCGTCGCCGCCCCGGCGCATGGACAGACGGCGCGCCGCCTCGCTCCGCCTCAGCCTTACCGCGTGACGGATGAGCCCGGTTCGCATCGCGTGCTCGATCCTGGTTTGCAGCCTATCGACCCGTCGGTTTTCAAGCAGATGCTCGAGCAGATCCAGGCGCTGCGGCTGGCGGACGCGATGCGTCGCCCAGCCGAGCCGCAGCCGGGCGCTGCGAAACTTCCCCATGCCTTGGACGAAGGACAGCTCCGGGCGCTCCGCCAGTTTCAAGATTTCCTCGAGAAGCAGCTGCAGCGGGAAGACCACGGCGGACTGAATGCAGCCGCGGTGCATGCGCTCGAGCAGTGGGTGGCCGAACACGGCCTCACGCCGCCCGAACCCGCAAGCTCGGCAAGCGAATCCGCGCGACCGCCGCCACCAGGTCAGCGCGCCGCCGAGCAACCGAACGAGCAGCCCGGCGATGCCGCGCCGCGCGACGATCGCTCCTACGGCAGCACGCCCGAGCGGCTCACCCCGCCTCCGCCCCTTGGCGTAACCGCGGAGAAACCGAGTCCGCCCCGGAACGGCGCGCCGCGCCGCCAGGCAGAGGCGGAGCGCCGTGACCCCGAACGGGGGAACAGCCGCTTCAACGAACGGAGCCCGGCCGCAGCCGAGAAGGGGGCGCTGCCAGCGCCGCCCGAACGCCGCACCGGCCGGGACGGAGCCGGACCCGGCGCAACGGTTCGTTCCCCTGCGGACGCTGCAGGCACTCCGGAGCCGTCGCCAAAATCGCCGGGCCAGGATGGAGAAGCGTTACGTGAAGCGCTCGCGTCGCTGCTCAAGAAGATAGCTCCGCCCCCGCGGGACAAGCCGGGTGTGCCGCCGGGGGATTCCGGCGCGACCCGCACCCGGACGCGGCCCGAGTCCTCGGCAGAAACGTCGCACGCGGCAGTCCCCGCCGCGCCTACCGCGCCGGCACGGACCGTGATCCCGCCCTCGCTGAGCCTCAACGAGACGATCGGGCGGGTGCGTGAAGCGGCGCGGCGGGCGAGCCGCGACCCCGCGCGACGGCGCGAGACGACCGGGCAGGGGTCCGGAGCGTGGCTGCGCGGACTGAGCAGCGTGATCGACACGGCGGGGAAGAAGGTGGTCGAGAACGCCGAGCGGCTCCAGCGAACGCCGACGCCGCGCTGGGCGACCGCGATCGCGGCGCGGGCCCAGAAGATGTCTCGCCCGGTCGTGCGCGAAGCGAGCCGCGTGAGCGAGCAGGTGCGGCTGCCCGAGTTCGCGCGCAGCAGCTTCTCCTTCCCGCGCGCCCCGCAGCCTCCCTCGCCGGGAACATGGCGGCGCGTCGGGGAGGCAATCGCCTGCGTCGCCTTGCTGGTTCTCGCGATCCAGCTCGTCCGCACGTATTTGGTCCGGCGCGACGCGGCCGACGCCGCCGCCTGCGAGCAGCCGATCGCCCTCGTGCAACCGGACGACGTCCGCACGCGGAGCGATATCGTACGTGCCTTCGAATCCCTGGCCCTGATCAGGCTGGGGCGCTCGGCCGCCTCCTGGGCGCACGGTCGTGTGGCGAGTGCCATGGGAGTCGGCACGCCGGAACGAAGCCGAGCGGCCGACCAGCTGGCTCGGCTCTATGAGATCGCGCGCTACGCGCCGCCCAACGCCGAGCTCGGACCCCGACAGATCGAAGAGGCACGGACCTGCCTGCGCCGGCTGGAAGGGGCGGCCTCCCCACCCTCATGAACCCACCTTCCTCGTCGCCGCGCGTCCCCCAGCATACGCCCGGTATTGTCTCGGTCGCCATCCTGCTCGCGTCCCTAACCGCCCGCGCGGTCGCGCAGGAACAGCGACCGGCGGCCGACTGGCGCTTCGGTTTCGACGGACTCCGGATGATGTTCGAATCTCAGGGGCTCGAAACCGTGACCAACCCGGCGCGCTGGTCCGGGCTGCCTCGTTCGGCGACCGTAGTCGTGGTGCTGGGTGACACAAAGTCGGTGCAGAGCAAGCTGGGCGATCCGGCCGCCTACGTGCTCCGCGGCGGCGCGATGCTGGTCGCCACCGACCGCGGCGGCGCGCTGCTCGAGAGACTGGGGGTGGCGCTCGAACGCGGCCCGGTGGTTGTGCCGGAGCGGTCGTCCTACCGCGGGCTGGCCGATTGCCCGCTGATCAGCGACTTCCGGGCGGATCATCCGGTCTTCCGGAACGTGCAACGGATCGCATCGAATCGCCCGGGGTATGCCGTGCCGGTGCGGGGAGTGCGGCTCTTTCAAATGGAGCCGCTCGCCTGGCTCCCCGACAACGCCCGAGTCGGCGGCCAGCCGATCGGCCGGCGTGCGCTCATGATGGCCGCAGAGAGCGATCGAGGCGGCCGGGTGCTGGCCGCGGCCGACCACAGCCTGTTCATCAACGAGATGCTGCTGCACGCCGACAACGCGATCCTCGCCGCGAACGTGGTGGACTGGTTATGCGATTCCGGGCGGCGGCGCTACCTGGTGGTGCTCGAGGACGGCACGCCCCTCCCCGCTGTGGCCGCCACCTCCCAGCTCCCCGCGATCCCGCCCGACGCGATGCTCGACCTCCCGCCCGAGTCGCTGGTCACCTTCGCAAACAGCATGCTCACGGGGGTCGAGGACGCCAACGTGTTCAACCGATTGCTGGCCGATCAGCCGCGAGGCATCACGCCGCTGATGTTCCGCCAGGTGCTCCTGCTCACTACCACGGGCGTGGTGGCCGTCATCGCGCTCGTCTGGGCGCTGCGCAGCAGGGCGAGCCCGGTGGCGGCGGCCATCGTCCTCGCCCCCGCCAGCCTCGGCAAGCGACGGGAGCAGGCGCGCGTGGCGGACGGGCACCTGGGCGGAGCCGCGGTCGCGCTATCGCGGCGGTTCTTTCGGCCGGATGCGGAGACGCTCGACCGCGACGACGAC
>JBGPMX010000299.1:0-6444 GCA_041487215.1 Planctomycetia bacterium
CCCAGATGGCGAGCCTCGGCTTCCGCTACCATCCCATTGGCCGGCCCGTCGCCGACCCCGCAACGCCCGCCGCGGCGAGGTAAACCGGCATGCGCGATCGCCGCACCATCGCTCGCCGCTTGATGATCCTGGCCGCCGGCCTCGCCCTCATCGGCCTTCCCGCATGGTGGTTCCGCCACTCCACCCGCTCGGCGCGCCCACCGTCCCTGGCGCGCGTGCCGGCCGGCTACGTCGAGGACGCGGCCTGCGCACGATGCCACGCGGGCATCGCCGCCGACTTCGCCGCGACCGGGATGGGGCAGGCGTGGCGGCGCTGGCGCGACGCGGCGCGCATCGAACGACTCGAGTGCGCCCCGCGCCCGGGGGGACCGTTCGTCTATCAAGCCGTGTTCCCACAGGGAAAACACTTGCAGCGCGAGTATCGCGCCGGTGCGGACGGGGAAGAGCACGCCGTGAACGTCCGCGAGGCGGCCTATACGCTCGGCTCCGGCCTGGAAGGGAGGAGCTATGTCCGCAGTGAGAACGGATACCTTACCGTGCTCCCGCTGGGCTGGTACTCCGGGCGCGCGACCTGGGACCTGAACCCCGGCTACGAACTCGCCAACGGCCGATTCGCGCGCCCCGTCACGCCGCCGTGCATGAGCTGCCATACCGCCATGGTCGCGTACCGATCGGGATCGGGTTACGCCTACGAGGAGCCGGTACCGGACGGCATCGGCTGCCAACGCTGCCACGGGCCGGGCGCCGACCACGTCGCGTCGCACACCGCGCGACACGGCGACCGGCCCACCGTGGCGATGGTCAACCCCGCCACGCTGCCGGACGACCTCGAGCAGGACGTCTGCATGCAATGTCACCTCCTGGGCAGCGTTGCCCTCCCGCAGCCGGGTTGCGACGCGTGGAGCTTCCGACCCGGCCGGCGTCTCCGCGACGTGCGCAGCGACTTCTTCACCGCGTCCGAGGCCCAGTCGTTCCGAGCCGTCGGGCACGCGCCGCGCTCCATGGCGAGCGCATGCTATCGGGCAAGCGGCGGGCGCATGACCTGCGTCTTCTGCCACGACCCGCACAAGCCGGCGTCCGACTTCCCGCCCACCTACTACAACGGCCGCTGCCTGGAGTGCCACGACGTGCGCGGCTGCGTCCGACCGCTTACGGCCGGCGAAGCCGCGCGCGACGGCGACTGCGTGGCATGCCACATGCCCAAGCACTCGGTGGCCGACATTCCGCACGCCGTCGCGACCGAGCACTGGATACGCCGGCCGGGCGCCGCGCCGGCCGCTGCCGCCGATCCGACCGAGCCGTTCGCACTCACGCCGTTCTGGGAGGACACCAGCCCGGGCCAGCTGGGGTCGGCGTACATCGAGCACTTTCGCTCGGCGATGCACGACCCGCGGCAGGCCGAGCGCGGCGTGGCCTTGCTCGAGGGGGTACGCAGCGCTGGCGCGCGCGCCGCCGAGTGGGACACCTACCTGGGCCTTGGCTACTTCTTGATGGGCCAGCCCGAGCGCGCGCTTGTCGAACTCCAGGCCGCCCTGGCCAAGGACCCCGCGGGCGTCGACGCTCGGCACGCGCTCGGGGCTACCCTCCTGCGGCTCGGCAGAAAGGCCGAAGCGACCGAGTGGTTCGAGGAAACGCTCGCCCGCCGGCCGTGGTACGCCGACGCGGATCTGACGCTGGCCCAGCTCTACATGGCGGCGCAGCGTCCCGAGAAGCTCATCGACATGGAGGATCGCTACTTCAAGCAGCATCCCGCGCAGAGCGAACGCCTGGTGCTGGTTGCGCGGGCGCTCGATCGCCTCAAGAAGCCGGCCGCGCGCGTGAACGAGGCGCTCGAGCGAGCGATCGCCGCGGACGGATCGCTCGCCGCTCCGCACCTGGTGCTGGCCGAGCTCGCCGTGCACCGGGGAGACACGGCGGGCATCGAAACGTCGCTGCGCGGCGCCCTGCGCGCGGAGCCGGATTCGTCGGCGGCGCGGATTGCCTGGGCCGGCTATCTGGCGTCGCAGCAGCGCAGGAGCCAGGCCGTCGAGGAGCTGCGCCGAGTGCTGGTGCAGGACCCGAACAACGCCGCCGCCCGCCGCCTGCTGCGCGACCTCGGGGGATGAGGCAAGGAATGCGGATAGGAACCGCCGATGAACGCCGACCTACGCCGATAGGAAGCGGGTCGGGAAACCGGGCCCGCGATCGTCTTCGGATCGGCGTGAATCGGCGTCCATCGGCGGTTGCCAATCTCTTGAATGAAATACGCCGCAGGATCCGACGCTTGAGGCTGCCGACCCCTGGATGGAGCCTATCCCAGCCGCTTCTGGAACCGCAGCGTGCTCACCGTGAAGATCCCCAACCCGAACAGAGCCAGCACGACCGTCTGCCCGATCAGGAACTCGATCGGCGTGCCGCGCAGGATGATGCCGCGCAGAATCTCCAGGTAGTACGTGACCGGGATGGCAAACGTGAGCAGGTAGATGGGAAACGGCATGGATTGACGCGGGAAGACGAAGCCGGAGAGCAGGATGGAGGGGAGCATCAGCAGGAAAGCCATCTGCATCGCCTGCGCCTGGTTCTGCGCCACCGTGGAGATCAGGATGCCGATGCCCAGGGACGGGATGAGGAAGAGCACCGACAGCGCCAGCAGGGCTGCCAGGCTGCCGCGGATCGGAACGTGGAAGATCCAGACCATGGCGGCGAGCACCGCGCAGGTTTCGATCATGCCGATCATCGCGTAGGGGATCAGCTTGCCGAGCATGAGCGCGGCACGGCCCACCGGCGTGACGATCAGCTGCTCCATCGTCCCCCGCTCGCGCTCGCGCACGATGGAGAACGCGGTGAGAAACACCGTCACGATCTGCAGGATGATGCCGACCAGGCCGGGGACGAAGAAGTTGGCGCTGCGCATGTTCGGGTTGTACAGCATCTGCGGACGCACCTCGACGGGCAGCCCCCGGCCGGCCAGCGCGCTCGACAGCAGGCTCACCGAGACCTCGAGGCCCACGCCGTTCGCGACGTTGAGCGCACGCGATGCGACCGTGTTGTCCGACCCGTCGATCAGCACCTGGACGCTCGCCCGGCGCCCCGCCAGGAGCGTGTCCGAGTAATCCGGCGGGATGATGATGCCAACCTGCGCGTTCCCGGCGATGATCGTGTCGTAGAGCTCGTCCAGGGTCGTCGCCTGCTTGACGATGTCGAAGTAGCTGGTCGTTTCGAACTTCGATACCAGATCGCGGCTCGACGAGCGGCGGTCCAGGTTGTAAACGACGGTCGGGATGTGGCGGATCTCGGTATCGAGCGCCACGCCGAAGAGCAGCAGTTGGATGACGGGGATGAGGAACACGAACCGGGTGGCCGGATCGCGCCGCACCTGGATCAGCTCCTTGTAGATGATGGCCGCGAGTCCACGCATGCTCTACCTGTTGAATTGTTGAATGGTTGAATTGTTCAATCGTTGAATTGCCAAACTCTTCTGGTTCTGACCGCGTGGGGAAACAGGAACCGTTGAGAACGCACCCTGGGCGGAAGCACGCAAAGACCCGCATCGGCGAAGCCGAAGCCCGATTCAACGATTCAATAATTCAACAATTCAACACGTCCGCTTCTCCGCTCTGCCGCCGCGTCAGCGTTACGAACACGTCCTCGAGCGACGGCCGTACCTCGATGATGTGCGCCGGACCGAGGCCGGCGTCGTCAATCGCACGCGCGAGCGTGACCGGGTCGGCGGATCGATCGGCCAGCAGGTGCACGAGCTGCCCGAAGATGGTCGCGCTGCGCACGCCGGGCAGCCGCCGCACCAGCGCGAGCGTGGCCGTTGGGTTCTCACTGTCCACCTCGAGCCAGTGCGTGCCCGCCGGCGTGACCTCGGGCAGCGCCTTGAGGTCGGCGGGGTGGCCGAGCCCGATGAGCCGGCTCATGTAGAGATAACCCACCTCGGTGCACCGTTCCGCCTCGTCCATGTAGTGCGTCGTGACCAGGAACGTGATGCCGCGGCCCGAGAGCTCGAAGATCAGGTCCCAGAGCATGCGGCGGGCCACCGGGTCGATCCCTGCGGTCGGCTCGTCCAGGAACAAGATGCGCGGCTCGTGCAAGAGAGCGCAGGCGAGCGCCAGCCGCTGCTGCCAGCCCCCCGATAGATTCCCGGCCAGTTGCCGGGTCTGCCCGTTCAGCCCGACCAGCTCGACCACCGCTTCGCGCCGTTCGGCCAGCCGCGCACCGGCCAGGCCGTACACGCGGCCGTAGAACGTCAGATTCTCGTGCGCCGTCATGTCGCGATAGAGCCCGAACCGTTGCGAGACGTAGCCGATGCGGTCCTTGACCGCCTCGGGGTCCCGTGTGACGTCGATGCCGTCGAGAAACGCGTCGCCCGAGGTCGGCACCAGGATGCCGCAGAGCATGCGGATGACGGTGGACTTGCCGCTGCCGTTGGGCCCGAGCAGTCCGAAGATGGCGCCGCGCGCCACCTCGAAGCTCACCTCGTCCACGGCGGTCAGGGTTCCGAACCGCTTGGTGAGCCGCACGGCGCGGATCGCGGGGGCAGTTGAAGTCATGGCGTCGGCTTCATCGACCGGGAAACCTCGCTCGCGCGGTGTCAGCCGGAAAGCCCGCCGGAACAGCGAGCGGGAGTCAACGGACCCGCGGCTATTCCACCACCGCGCCGCCGCATTCAGCGCTTGCGCTTCGTACCGGAGCTTTCGCTCTTCGTCCCATCGATGGGTTCAATCCGCGTTACGTGCAGCGGATCGCAGTACACCATTCGCTCCGGCAGGTCGCCGCCGGGCGATTCAAGAGCGATCGCGACTTCCGTTCTCGTCACGACGGCGTTCTCTGGATGGGTGACTTCGTAGCTCGAGCCGTCCGAGAGGTGAATCCGAATCGCTCGGAACGGTGCGCGCCGCAGGTGCTCGAGAATCTGCAGAGGGCTCATGCTGGACTCATTGTAGCCGGCGCGTGCGCCGTAACAATCGCGCGTCTCAGCGTTCGCGCGGCACGTAAACGGTGGCCGCCATGCCCGGCCGCAGCAGCCCTTCGTCGTCGCGCACGCGGACCTTGATGCCGAACATCATGTTCTGCCGCTCCTCGTAGGTCTGCACGTTGCGCGGAGTGAACTCGGCCACCCGGTTC
The DNA here is from genome assembly GCA_041487215.1 of Planctomycetia bacterium. GTDB lineage: Bacteria > Planctomycetota > Planctomycetia > JALXBF01 > JBGPMX01 > JBGPMX01. Next base: position 5,110 of record JBGPMX010000299.1, read on the forward strand.
ACGCGCAGCACGAGCCCCTGGAAGCGCCGGCCGGGAAAGGAATCGACCGTGACCTCGACCGCCTGGTTGTCGTGCACCAGGCCGAGTTCGGTTTCGGGGACGAAGGCGCGTACCCAAAGCTGATCTTTGCGTACGAGGGTGGCGAGCGGCAGGTTGGGCGCGATGAGGTCGCCGGGCTGGATGTCGAACGCCTCGACCACGCTGTCGAGCGGGGCCCGCACCGTGCCCTCGTCGAGCTGCACCTCGAGCTGCCGGACGTGGGCCCGCGCGGCCTCGACCGACGCCCGCGCCTGCGCGATCTCTTCGGGGCGTGGGCCGTGCTTGGCGAGGTCGAGCGCGGCCTGGGCCTCCTCGAGCTCGTGCTCCGCCATCGCGATCTCTTCCGGCCGGCTGCCGGCACGGAGCAACTCGTACTGCTGCTCGGCGGCCCCCATCACGCGCTGGCTCGCCTCCATGGCCGTGCGTGTTGTGTCGAGGGTCTCGCGCGCGGTCGCGTTGCGTTCCGCGAGCGCGACCTGCCGCTCGTACGTCACCCGCGTGTTGGCGTACTCGGTCTTTGCGCGTTCGTAGAGCAACCGGGCCTGCTCGATCTCCTGCGCGCGCGGCCCGCGCCGTAGCATGGCGACCTTCTCGCGCAGCCGTGCCACCTTGGCCGCCGCCTGGTCCGTCACCTCGAGCCGCGTGCCGGCCTCGAGCTCCGCGAGCTGGGCCTGCGCCCGATCCAGCTGTGCCCGCGCCTCGCTGAGCTCCGCCTCGACCTGGTCCGTCTCGAAGACGACCAGCTTTTCGCCCGCGGGGACCTCGGCTCCTTCGTCCACGAACACCTCGGCCACACGGCCGCCGAGCTTCGAGCCAACCTGGATCTGCTCGGCCTCCAGGTACCCGCCCGCAAGCAGCTCGGCGCTCGCGCGGTGTCGCAGCCGGACTGCGACCGCGGCGACGACGAGCGTGACGCTGACGACGACCAGCGCGAGCCACAGGCCGGCACGCCTCATGGCGTGACCCTGACGCCGTGCAGGCTCGCAGCCAGCACGTTCGCCCGCAGGTACATCTCGAAACTCTCGCCCGCGTCGGCCCACCAGCCGTCGATGATATCGTGCCGCATCTGGCCGGCGCGCAGGTAGAGGTTGTTCACGTCGGTGATCTCGAGCTCGCCGCGCGCCGACGGCTCGATTTTGCGGATCTTATCGAACACCGAGTTGTCATACATATATACGCCGATCGCGACCAGATTCGATCGCGGCGCCTTCGGCTTCTCGACGATGCGGGCCACGCGCCCCTCTTCGATTTCCACCACCCCGTACCATTCCGGGTGTTCGACTTTCGTGAGGAAGA
>JBGPMX010000300.1:0-6434 GCA_041487215.1 Planctomycetia bacterium
CCTCGAGCGTAGGCAGCCGGCCGTCGTGCAGGTAGGGGGGGGAATCCTTGATGCCGCGCAGCGAGAACGTCTTGGCCACCCCCTCGGCCCGCCCCGGGTAGAACTCCTCGACGCGCAGGTCGTGCAGCGTGTTGTCGGTGTAGTAAGGGGCGGGGTGGCACTCGGCGCAGCGCGCCTTCGAATAGAACAGGTCCTGCCCGCGCATCTCGCCCGGGGTCGCCTTGCAGGCGTCGAGCCGGCCGAAGCGATCCAGCTTGGGCGCCGGCGGGAAGTCGATGATCGAGTTGAAGTCGCCCATGCGGTTCGTCGAGACGCGATCGAGCTGGCGGCCGCCGATCTGCGGCTGAAGACTGATGTCGCCGTCGAAGTACTCCTCGACCTCGGAAAAGTGGTTCAGGGAGCGGAGCGACCGCTTCAGGCTGAAGATCAGGTTGCAGTGGTTGCCCCGCAGGCTCGGCGTGTCCAGCCGCACGCGGGCCAGCGTGGGGCGGCTCCCCGGGTCCATCTCGATCGCCCCATTGCTGTGGCCATTGACGTGACAATCGAAGCAGGCCGTGCCCCGCACCGGCTGCTCGGTGACGCGGTGCTTGGTCTGGTTGAACCAGGTTGTCGGGAACTTCGTGACGAGCAGGCGGAGCCCCTCCAACTGCTCGGGCGTGATCACGCCGTCGAACAGCTCGCGAAAGTTTGCCTGGGTGATCTCGTGCCCGCGCGACACGTCGCCGAGATCGGGGCGCGTCGTCAGGAACAGCGGCGGGGGGAACTCGGGCAGGTACGCTTCCGGGATGTCGAAATCCACATCGAATCGCTCGTGCTCCGGGTGCTGGCGGGTCCACATCTGCGGAAAGAGCTGGTGCCCCGTCGAGTGCAGCGGGTGCGAGAGCGGGCGGAACCCCTCGGGGAAGAGCTCGCGCTCGTAGATCTCCTGCGGCGACAGCTTGGCCAGATCTTCCCAGCTCGAGATCCCCTCCGGCAGCCGGGCGACCGGGCCGGCCGGCACGTCCTTGCCGCGCGTCATGGTCACCCCCTCGTGTGCCTGCTCGTTGAAGTCGTAGCGGCGTTCCATGTACGCGGCGCGCTCGGCCATGACCTTCGGCTTCTGCGCGCTGCACATCCGCAAGAACGCGTCGAAGTCCTTCACGTCGTCGACGGAAGCGAACGAACTACGCCCGACGCCGCCGTAGCGGTAGAGCTCCTGGGGTGGGATGAAGCCCGGGGCGTTCTCAGGGAAGGGCTTGAGCACTTTGCCGATCGGTTGGTATTGCGGGTAGGGCCGCTCCCAGTCTTCGGCGACGGCCCCGGCCGCATCGGGCGCCAGGCGGTCGCGCGGCGGGGCGCGGTGCTCTCGCTCGGCGCGCGCCGCGTTCGGCGCGCGGCTCTTCGCGTCCTGGGCCCGGCCGTATTCGACGCCGCTGCCGATAGCGAAACCCACGACCAGCCCGAGGCCGACCAGCGCCAGGGGTAGGACGGTGCGCGATCCCGGTTTTGTCATCACAGGAACCTCCGTCGCGGGAGACGATGGGGAGATGAAAGGCGACTTATTATTTTGCCTCATAAACGACGGATGCGAAAGCGCTTTGTCCGACGCGTGGCCGGCTACATGTTCTGAAACTGAGTGTAATCCTGGTCGCGCACGACCCAGATCGGATCGCGACCGATGACCATGTAACGCACCTCTTTCTTTTCCGGAGAGCCGCCCAGCGACAGGCGTACCGAGAATTCCATGGGTCCATCCCCTGGCTGCTCGCCGACGATCTCGTAGTCCTGGAGTTTCGCGCCGTCGCGCCATTGGGAGTCAACTGCCTGCACCGCGGAGTCCGGCCGCTCGATCCTTCCGGGCGGCTGGCCGCTCTTCCACCCATCGAGCGCCGCCACGAGCGCCGCGCGGGCGTCGCTGGGGGCGGGGACGTAGCGGTTGTGTTGGCTCTTGCCGCAGCCGGTGGCCAGCAGCAAGAGCATCAGGCCGGTGGCCGCGCCGGCGCGCCGGCGCGGCGCGCGGAGCAGCGGAGAACGGCCGGACCGGTTCGGCTGTCGTAAGCGCATCGTTGTCATGGTGTCCCTCGCGAATAAGCCCATCGGGAGTCTCGGAGAATCGCATCGCCTGCCCGCGGCGGGCGGTTGGGTCCACGCGCCGCGATGTTCGCCATGCTCTCCCCGGTCGCCGCATCACCCCCTGGGTGCAGCTGCTGCCAGCGGCGGCGGCGAACCCAGTAGAAGAGCACGGGCAGGAAGAGATCGATGACCTCGTCGGCGATCAGGATGCCACCGAGCACCGGGGCGGCCATGGGACGGATGACCTCCGCGCCCGGCCCGGTGGCCCACAGCATGGGAGCGAGCCCGATGATCGTGGTCGCTTCGGTGAGCAGCTTGGGGCGGAGCCGGTGCACCGCGCCGTCCAGCACCGCGCGGCGCAGGTCGGCGAGCGACATGCGCTCGAGCCCACCGGCCCGGGTGATCGCCTCGCGCAGGTACACCAGCATGATGATCCCGGTGGCCGTGGCCATGCCGAAGCAGGCGATGTACCCCACCCACACGGCGACCGAGAAGCGGTAGCCGAACAGCCACTGGAACAGCACTCCGCCGGCCAGGGCGCCGGGCACGGCCAGCATCATGAGCAGGGCGTCGCCCGCGTCGCGGTACGTCCAGAACAGGAGCAGGAAGATCAGCCCCACGACGACGGGCATGACCAGCGTCAGCGTGCGGCGTGCGCTCAGCTCGTGCTCGAAGCGTCCGGCCCATTCCACGTACACGCCCTCGGGGAGCGTGACCGCGCTCGAGATGACGGCGCGCGCCTCGTCGAGAAAGTCCGTCACACTCCGGTCACGCACGCTGAGCCGCACGTAGTTCCGGACCAGGCCGTTCTCGCTCTTGATCGACGCGGGTCCCTCCGCCGTGCGCACCTCGGCGACCTCGGTGAGCGGGATGTAGCGTGTCGGGCGTTCCCGTTCCGCGCGCAGCGTGCGTTCCGCGCCCGGCGTCGCCGGCTCCGCGGCGAGCCGCGGCACGGGCGCCCGCGCGGCAAGCAGCAGGCTCGCCAGCGCCTCGTCGTCCTGGCGCCATGCGCGACCCAGGCGGACGCGCACGGGGTAACGTTCCCGCCCCTCGAGCGTCTGCGTGGCGACCCGGCCGGCAAGCCCCAACTCGATCGCGTCGTTGATCGCGTGCACGCTGAGTCCTTGCTGAGCGGCGCGCTCGCGATCGATGTGCACCTCGACGTACCCCTTGCCGCGCACCGGGTCGGCGACCACGTCGGCGGCGCCGGGCACGTGCTTCACGGCTTCGGCGATGTTCTCGGAGGCGCGCACGACGTCGTCGAGCTCGCGGCCGAGCACGCGGATGGCGAGCTCCGTGTTCACGCCGGTCGCCAGCATGTCCACCCGGTTCTGGATGGGCATGGTCCAGACGTTCGTCCAGCCGGGCACCTGGAGGGCGCGGTCGAGCTCGCCGCCGAACGTGGTGAGCTCGGAGCGATCGATCTGCCAGAGCAGGAGGCCGCGTGCGAACCGCCGGGTCAGCTCGTCTCGCAGCCGCTCCAGGACCGGGAGCGGTTCCGGGAGAGGGATTGAGGAAGCGGCCTGGCCGCCGTGGTGATGGCTTGAGGGCGCGGCGGTGACCGTCGGCGCCCGATCACGCAGCTCGCGCTGGCGCGCGACCCAGGCGGCGGCGTCCGCGTCTCCGGCCGGCGCACGCTCGATCAGTTCTTCCATGACCAGTCGCGTGTAGGTGCCGGCGGCCCGAGCCAGCAGTTCGGCGTCGAGTCCCCGGACGTGCTCGCGCCAGAGCTGCTGCCGCTGCGCCGCGAGCACTTCCTGGACATCGCCGGAGAAGCCGGCCGGGGCGCCGCCCAGCAGCCGGCTGAGGCCGTTCGCACCGCGCGTCCAGAGCGCGGGGCGGTACGGCAGTTGCTTGCCGCGGTCGCTCAATAGGCCCAGCCCCTCGAGCGCGTGTGCCGTCTGGCGTACCAGGTCGTCCGCATCGTCGAGCTCGGGGGCGGCCGCCAGGTGACGCGCCAGGCGCTCCGGCACGCGGCCGGCGAGCACGCTCCGCTCGCTCGCGTTCAGCGCGCGGACCAACCCGCGCGCTTGGCCGAGCAGCGCGATCGTGCGGTCGACGCCGGCACGCACCAGTTCGCTCGCCACATTCCGCTCGAACTCGCGGTTCCGCAGGTACGCGAAGTCACGCAGGAACGCGTCGAACGCCGGAAGGCAGGCCGCCACCGCGTCGCGGACCAGGGTGCGTCGCGCCGCATCTCCGGCGATGCCTCGCACTACCCCGCGGGCTTCGAGCGCGGCGAGCACGTCGCCCGCCTGCCGCTCGGCGGCGGCCGCCGCGAGCTTCCTGCGGGGCCAAAGTGCGGCCGGCCGGAAGCTTACCATGGTCTCGATCATGTCGATCGGCGCCGGGTCGGTCGCCGTCTCGGCGCGGCCCGCCTTGCCCACCACCATCTCCACCTCGGGGAAGCGGCAGAGCACCATGTCCCGCGCCTTCAGGTCGTCGGACGCCTGGCTCACCGACACGCGCGGCACGGTGATGGGCATGTCCATGACCATGCCCTCGTCGAGCGGCGTCATGAACTCGCTGCCCAGCGGCTTCATGCACTGGTCGGCCACCAGCGCAGCCACGAGCAGGCTGCCCAGCATGGCGGCGGCCTGTCCCCAACGCCGCGCCACCAGCCCCGCCGCCACCAGAGCCGCGAACACCGTGAGCAGGAACACCGGCCGGCTCCCCACGGGCGCCAGGCCGACGATGAGCGTGAGACCCATGAACCAGACCAGCGCCGCGGGGCGGTCGAGCAGGTAGCTCAGCACCGGGCGGTACACCTCGGTGAAGCTGCGCACGAGCCAGCTCTCCTCTTCGGCCCGCAGACGCCCCTTGATGAAGATCGTGCAGAGCGCCGGCACGAGCGTGACCGCCAGCACTGCGACGGTCGCCAGCGCGAACGATTTCGTGAACGCCAGGGGGCGGAACATCCGCCCCTCCATGCCCCCCAACGCGAACACCGGGGCGAAGGAGATCAGCATAATCAGGACCGAGAAGAAGATGGGGCGTCCCACGGTGAGGCAGGCGGGCAGCACGAGGCCGCGGGTGTCGCCGCGCACCGGCCGATCCCCGAAGTGCTGCCGCAGCGCATGCATGACGTTCTCGGCCATCACGATCGAGGAGTCCACGAGCACGCCGATCGAGATCGCGATGCCGGCGAGCGACATGATGTTCGTCTGCACGTCGGCGATCCCCAGCGTGCGCAGCGCCCACAGCATGGCGAACGACCCCAGCGCCGCCAGCGGAAGCGTGACCGCGATGATGAAAGAGCTGCGCACGTGCAACAGGACGAGCAGGACGCAGACCGTGGCCGTAAGGATCGCCTCGGCCAGCGTGCCCGTCACCGTGGCGATCGCTCCCTGGATAAGCGGCGTGCGGTCGTAGAAGGGCTCGATGCGCACGCCATCCGGGAGCCCGCCGCGCAGCTGCTCGATCTTTTCGCGCAGCCGCCGGGTCACCGCCAGCGGGTTCTCGCCGCGCCGCATGAGCACAACGCCCCCCGCCACGTCGTTGCCGTCCTTCTCGAGCACGCCCCGCCGCGGCCCGGACGCCAGGGCCACGTGCGCCACGTCGGCCACGCGGATGGGAGTAGCGTCGCCGCGCGGGATCGCCGCCGCTTCGATGTCGTCAATGACCTGGCGCGGCGCGCTGCGTGCCCCGTCTCGGACTCCGGCCCAGCCGACGCCTCGGACAACGTACTCCACGTTCGCCTGTTGGATCACGTGGGCGCCGACGGTCGAGTTCGATTCCCGCACGGCACGCAGCACATCTCCCAGGGTCACGCCGTACGCGCGCAGGCGGTTCGGGTCGGCCTCGACCGCGTACTCGACGGGGAACCCGCCCACGCTCGCCACCTCCGCGACACCGGGAACGGAGCCGAGCTGCGGGCCGACGTACCAGTCCTGGATCGAGCGCAGCCGGCCGGGGTCGTAGCCCGGACCCTCCACCGTGTACCAGAAGATCTGGCCGGTCGCGGCGGCGTCGGGTGCCAGGTACGGCAGCACTCCGTCGGGGAGGAACGGGCCGGTTTGCACCAGGCGTTCCTGCACGCGCTCGCGCGCGGCGTGCAGATCCACACCGTCGTCGAAGATCACGCTGATGCTCGAGAAGTTGAACTCGCTCGACGTGCGCACGGTGCGCACCCCGCCGAGCCCCTGGAGCCGCAGGGACAAGGGATACGAGACCTGGTCCTCGATCTCGCGCGGGCTGTGCCCCATCCATTCGGTGAAGACGATGACCTGGTTCTCGGACAGGTCCGGGATGGCGTCGACCGGCGTGTGATAAACGGCGTAGGCCCCGAATACGGCCAAAGCGAAGCCGGCGGCGATCACCAGGACCCGGTGGCGGATGGAGAACTCAATGATCCGTTCGATCATGGGCGAGCCTCCGTGCGC
>JBGPMX010000301.1:0-6434 GCA_041487215.1 Planctomycetia bacterium
GTGTAGGCGGGTCTCTCCGAGACCCGCTTCAGCGTTTCGGAGAAACGCTGCTACACTCACGCCCTTCGGGATGGGCGCCTGAGGTGACGCATGGCGTGGCCGTGTCTGGCGCGCACGCCGATCGTAACCAAGGCGTAGCACGATCGGGATGGCGGTTAAACATGGTCGGGCTTTGAATCTTCGAGGTATTTCCCGTGATGCGTGTCTTTGTCACCGGCGGCACGGGCCTGGTCGGCAGTCGGCTCGCGGAACAACTGCGTGCACGCTCGGACGTCCCGGTCGTGCTCACGCGCAACCGGGCTGGGGCTGCGGGGAAACTACCCGCGGGTTGCGAGATCGTTGAGGGGGACCCGACCGTGCCGGGCGCATGGCAGGATGCGGTCGGCACCTGCGAGGCCGTGGTCAACCTGGCCGGCGAGAACATCTTCGCCCGGCGCTGGAGTGACGCATTCAAGGCAAAGATCCACGCGAGCCGGATCGACGCCACGCAGAACACGGTCGCGGCGATCGCGCGCGCCGCGGTGCGGCCGGCGGTGCTGGTGAGCGCGTCGGCGATCGGCTACTACGGATTTCACGGGGACGAGGAGCTCAGCGAGGCGGACGGGCCGGGCGACGACTTTCTGGCGCAGTCGTGCGTCGAGTGGGAGGCGGCGGCGCGCGCGGCCGATCCGCTCGGCGTCCGCGTGGCCGTCGTCCGCATCGGCATCGTGCTCTCCACGCGAGGCGGGGCGCTCGCGCAGATGCTCACGCCGTTCAAGCTCGGGGTCGGCGGGCCGGTCGGCAGCGGCCGGCAGTGGATGGCCTGGGTGCACATCGATGATCTGGTCGGCATCCTGCTCATGGCGGCCGACGACGCGCGCGTGCGCGGCGTCGTCAACGCCACGGCCCCCGAACCGCTGCCCAACAAGGCGTTCAGCCGAGCGCTGGGCCGCGCGCTCGGCCGGCCCAGCTTCTTCCCCACCCCCGTGTTCATGCTCCGGCTGATGATGGGCGACGTGGCCGACGTCATCTCCCATGGGCAGCGTGTGCTGCCCCGGCGCACGATCGAGCTGGGCTACCGCTTCCGGTTCCCCACCATCGCCGCCGCGCTGGCCGACGCACTGAATAAAGGGGATAAGTACAATTAATGCGGGCCTCACACCCGGTCAGGACGCACTTTAATTGTACTTATCCCCTTTTTTATCCCTATCCCCTTTTTTATCCCCCTTTTTTATCACCGGGTCGTGCGGTCGTCGTCGCTGCGCCGGGCGGTCGCCGTGGGCGGATCCGTTGGATGCGTGAGCAGCAGACGCACGTAACGGCCGCTCGTGAACTCCCAGGCAATCGGCACAGGACGCGGCGGCACGTCCGCGGCGGGCACTTCGTTCACGACCCCCTTCAGGAACATCAGTCGGTCGCTGATCCGGTTCCCCTCGAGCGACAGCCCGCCGACATCGCTGCGCGACGTGCCGCCGACGGCGAGCCCCGCCCGGCCGTTGCCCGTACTGTCGATGTTGAACAGCCGGATGTCGCGGGACGTGCCCGAGACGTGGATGCCATCGAGCCGGAAGAACTCGACGCGCAGGTTGCGTACCTCGACGTGACGCATGTTGTGCAGCCCGAGCCCGATATCGAACAGCGGCGCCTCGATGTCGTACTGCTCGATGTATCGGCCCGGCTCGACCCGGAAGTACACGAAGCCGTGCACCGCACACCACTCGAGCGGTTCGAGGTGCGGCGGCACCGTCTCCGTCGGCGTGACCGGCACCTCGCGCGCGGGCGCGCCCGCCAGGATCAGCTGGCCGTGCCCCTTGCGGTACGGCTGGTAGCGATACACGCCGTCCCCCACGTAGCGCCAGACGCTGGCGGGAACCGGCCGAGCGCCGTGGATGGTCGCGCCATGCCCCTCGATCAGGAACGGATACGCATCGGTACCGAAGAGCGCGGGGCGGTCCACCAGGACGGGCTCGGTGTAGGGCACGTCGGTGTGAGCGATTTCGATCACGTCGCTGCTGCGGGCCAGCTCCAGTGCGCGGCGGATGCTGGCCACCGGTCCGTCGAAGTCGGTCCGGAACACGGGTGCCAGGCCGGTCGCCCGATCGTTCCCCGTGATGTTGTTCACGTAGATGCTGGCGGCTGGGGCGACGGCCGGCGCCAGCAGCGCGGCGACAACGCCGATCGAGACGAATCGCATGGTCCATGCACTCCGCAAGACTCGTGCTCCGCCACTCTTCTCCGCTCTTCATCGGACCAACCCGGCGGAAAACTTCCGATCAAAAGAGCGGTCGGCATTCCCGGCACACTTTGCCGTGCAGGACCGAACGGCTTTGGCGGTTGTGACGCCTGCGCGGCCCGGGTAATTTTAGCGGGACGCGGCAGCCGCTCGGTGTTTTAACCCCAGCCCCAGCGGAGCCGGCGCGAGGGACGCCCGCTATGAAACTTCAGATCTCCGGCAGCAGCATCGAGCTCGTCCAGGGGGATATCACGCGTCAGGCGACCGATGCGATCGTGAACGCGGCAAACGCGAGCCTGGCGGGGGGCGGCGGCGTGGACGGAGCGATCCACCGCGCCGGTGGACCGGCGATCATGCGGGAGACCCGTGCGAAGCACCCCGACGGGTGTGCGACCGGGCAGGCGGTCATCACATCCGGGGGCAACCTTCCCGCCCGGCACGTCATCCACGCGGTCGGGCCGCGGTACGGGGACGGCAGGCGCGGCGAGCCGGCGTTGCTGGCGAGCGCGTACCGCCGCAGCCTGGAGGTGGCTGCGGAAAACGCCTGCCGGTCGGTTGCCTTCCCGTCGCTGAGCACCGGCGCGTACGGCTACCCGATCGACGAGGCGGCTCGGGTCGCGCTCGCGGCGGTGATCGACTTTCTGCGCCAGCACGCCGCGATCGAGCTGGTGCGCTTCGTGCTGTTCGACGAGACCGCCTACGCCGCCTTCCGCCGCGCCGCGGCGGAGCTGCTGCCGGACGGCTGGGGATGCAAGTGGTCTCACCCGTCTTGTCGGTGAAACGGGCCGCTTTCGCTGCAGCGAGCCCCTGCGTGAAGTCTCGGGGGACGGCCCCACGCCGTTGCACCGCAAGCAATTCGTTTCGGCGACTCCCCGGAACGGGTACTGGGTCAGTTTGGCTGATACCCCCCCTTCCCCCCCTTGCTAAGGGGGGGACAAGGGGGGTCGTTCCTCAAACTGACCCAGTACCCCGGAAGGGGACCCCTTGGATGCGTGGAGCGTTTTGAATAGCATGGCGTGTTCGGACGCGGGTTCCGCACGCGCCGTGCTCAGCCGTTCGGTTCTTCGTTGGGAGTCCAGGAGGGTCCGTTGGAGCAGATCTCGGAAACGCTGGGCAGCGTGCTGAACCTGCTGCTGGTAGCCGTGGGGCTCGGCTTCGTGATCTTCGTGCATGAGCTCGGCCACTTCCTGGTGGCGAAATGGGCCGGTGTGCTCGTCGAGCGGTTCAGCATCGGGTTTGGCCCGATCCTCTGGAGCTTCCGCGGCAAGGAAACGCAGTACGCTCTGTCGGCCATCCCGTTCGGCGGCTACGTGAAGATGCTCGGGGAGAACCCGGACGAGCCGACGCGCGACCCGCGCGCGTACAGCCAGCAGCCGGTGCCGAAACGGATGGCGATCATCTCCGCCGGCGTGGTCATGAACATCATTTTCGGCTTCCTCTTCTTCCTCCTGGTGTTCAACCTGGGCATCCCGTACATGCCGGCCGTGGTCGGCGCGGTCGAGCCGGGCAGCCCGGCGTGGCAAGCGGGGCTGGAACGCGGCGATCGCATTCTCCAGGTCAACGGCGAGCGCATCACCGAGTACGAGACTTTCCAGCAGGCGATCTGGCTATCGAGCACCGAACGGTCGCTCGACCTGCAGGTCGAGCGCGGTGATCAGCAGCTGCGTTTCCACGTCACGCCGCGGGTTGGTGAACGGTCCGGCGAGCTCATGCCGCACGTCGGCGTGATCTCCTCGTGGAATCTGGTCCTCGACGAACCCCCGCCGGTGGTATCCGGCAGCGCCGCGGCGCGCGCCGACGGGGCGCGGTTCGAGAAGGGGGACCGCATCGTCGCCGTGAACGGCGAGCGCGTGGAGAGCTACGCCGAGTTTGCGGGGCTGCTCGCGCAGCTTGCCGCGGAAGATATCCGCGTGCTCGTCGAGCGTGCCGGCGGGAAGGACGGGGCCCGCGGGGAGACTGCCACGGTGGTCGTTCCCCCCAGCCGCATCCGCGATCCCGGCCTGCGCTTCCAGATGGGCAAGATCACCGCGATCCAGAACGGTTCGCCGGCTCAGCAGGCCGGGCTCGCGGTGGGCGACGTGATCAAGTCCGTCAATGACGCGGTGTTCGACCCGCTCCGTCTCCCCGACACCCTTTCGCAGCTCGCCAAGAGCGGCCGCGACGCCGAGATCGCGGTGATCCGGCAGTCCGCAGCCGAGCACAAGGAGCAGCACGTGCGCAAGCTCGTGCACCCGGCTGACCGTCCGGCCTGGATCACTCCGCCGTTCCAGAAGGGGGATCCGCTCACGGTGCCGGCGCTCGGCCTGGCCTATCAGCTCGTACCCGCGATCACCGCAGAGCCCGAGCCGGGCAGCGCGGCGGCCCGCGCCGGGTTGCACAAGAACGACCGGATCACCGGGGGCGTCCTGATCGTGCCCGCCGAAGATGCGCGGGGAAAGCAGACGACGATCGAATTCCCTGTCGATGACAAAAACCCCAACCTGCCCGCCCTGTTCTGGAGCATCCAGTTCTACCCGACGTCCGAGCTGAAGCTGACGTACAAGCGCGGGGAGGAGACGCTGACGACGGAGCTGTTCTCACCCGAAGAGAGCCCGGACTGGTCGGCGCCGGTGCGCGCCCGCGGGTTGAACCTGACGCCGCTGTCGATCCGCATGCCGCCGCAGGGTTTCGTGCGGTCGCTCGAGCTCGGGTACGAGACCACGCGGAGCACGATCGCGAAGATTTACCTGACCCTGCGCCGGCTGGTTACCCGCAGCATACCGATCACCAACCTTTCCGGACCGATTGGCATCGGCGTGGCGGCGTATTACCAGGCCTCGACGAGCGTGACGGTCTTGATCAAGTTCCTCGGGATCCTGAGCATCAACCTCGCGATCGTCAACTTCCTTCCCATCCCGGTGCTGGACGGCGGCCACATGGTATTCCTGGCCTGGGAGTGGATCCGCGGCAAGCCGGCCAGTGAGCGGGTGCTGATCGCGGCGAACTATGCCGGCCTGATTCTGATCCTGACCCTGGCTCTTTTGGTTACCGGGCACGACATCTGGCAGCTCATGAAGTGGCGCGGCGGCTTCTGAGGCGGGCCGGCTTTTCCGGACCACACGTGCGGCCGAGTCGCTTGCAATGACCCGGCGGGTCTCTTAGATTATTTTCCGCTGGTTTTTGGCGACTCCCGCCAAAATGGGTGAACGAAAAAAACTCGGTGAGCGTATGGAGCATCGGGCAAGTTGGCCGGGTGCGGCGTGAACCGGCCGGGGGGGCAGCCCCGCGGTGTGTTGGCACGGTATGTTATGTGTCGAGCAACCGGATTTTCCGCCGGTGGTCTTATCCTGTCCGTCGTTCGCGTGTCGCACCAAGCTGCCCATTCCAATCTGTCCGTAGCGGCTGGGCTATGCGCCCGGGCCGGGCCCCCCTGTCCACTCGTACAAGTTATTTTTTCGCGGGCCCTTCGAGCACGGAACCAACCGCCCGGCAGGCGGAAGTTGCTCGGCTCTCGCTCGACCCTGCTCGGATCGCTCGACGCACTTCAGTGAGAAAGGCACGTCCATGGCAGACGACGTCGTCATCGAAACGCGCAGCCTCTCCAAGGTCTACCGTGACTTCTGGGGCCGGCAGAAGGTGCGTGCCCTCAAGGCCCTGGACCTGGAGGTACACCGCGGCGAGATCTTCGGGCTGCTGGGCCCGAACGGGTCAGGCAAGACCACCACGATCAAGCTCCTGCTCGGCCTGCTGTTCCCGACGGATGGCGAGGCCCTGGTGTTTGGCCGGCCGGCGACCGAGGTGACCAAGAATGAGAAGATCGGCTATCTTCCGGAAGAGTCGTACCTCTACCGCTTCCTGAACGCCGAGGAGACGCTGGACTTTTACGGCCGCCTCTTCGACATGCCGCGCGACGTGCGTCGCCGGCGGGTGCAGGAGCTGATCGAGATGGTCGGCCTGTCACGGGCCAAGAAGCGGCAGCTCAAGGAGTACTCGAAGGGGATGACGCGCCGCATCGGTCTGGCCCAGGCGCTCATCAACGATCCGCAGCTGGTCATCCTGGACGAGCCGACATCGGGGCTCGACCCGATCGGCACCCGTGAGATGAAGGACCTGATCATGGATCTGCGGGCGAAGGGCAAGACGGTGCTCATGTGCAGCCACCGCCTGGACGACGTGCAGGACGTGTGCGACCAGGTCGCGATTCTGTACGACGGCGACCTTCAGGAAAAGGGCGAAGTAAGCA
>JBGPMX010000302.1:0-6432 GCA_041487215.1 Planctomycetia bacterium
ATAATACTGCTACGAGGCGGCCGGGTCGGCACAGCCCGTGCCCGTTTCCGCCATGTGGCGCGCTGTCTGCAACGATCCAATCGCCCCGCACGCGGGTCTCTCATGGTCTTCGGGCCCTTATGCCGAGGAGACTACGGCGCAGTATTACGCGCTTTACCACAATCAAAGCGCCGGCGCCGGCCACAATGCCACGGCTGTAGGCCTGTGAGCGATCCTACACCGCGGGCCACCGCAATGGCTTTGGGGGCCCCGGGGCCACATGCGCACGTGGTGTCGGCCAGCCATGACCACGGCACGCGCCGACGCCGTTTGTGCGGCTGTCCCGGCTGGGGCGGGGCGCAGGGCCCTGTGGGGCCTCAAGCGCTCACGGCTTTCGCCATGTACGCCTCGAGGTCGTTCAGAACGCCGGCGAGCGTGTCGGCGGCCAGGCGCTTGGCATTGACCAGGCCTGCCGCGGATTCGCTCTGCGCGGGGGGGATGACCCCGAACAGGTAGAACTTGATCTTGGGTTCGGTGCCGGACGGCCGGGCGATCACTCGCCAACCCGGCTGGCCCAGCGTGATCAGCAGCTGGTCCACGCGTGGACCAGCGATCGGGCGCGCTGGCGCGCGGCGGGCGATCGCGTCGTGATGGCCAGCCGCGTCTGCGGCGACCGCCGACCCGCTCCCTGCCAGCTCGCGTACCTCGCCGCAGCCGTAATCCCACAGTTCGGCCGCCTGCATGCCCCCCAGCTCGTGCGGCGGGTGGGTCCGTAGCGTGTTCATGACTCGTTCCATCCGCTCCATCCCGGCTCGCCCCGCCATCGTCTTGGAGATCGTCTGCTCGATGTGGTAGCCGTAGCGGCGGTAGATCGCGTCCAGGTGCTCGCGCACGCTCCCGCCCGCCGCCTTGAGCTCGGCCCCCAGCTCCGCGAGCAGGAGCGCCGCCACGGCCGCGTCCTTGTCGCGCGCGTAGTCGCCGGTCAGGAAGCCGTGGGATTCCTCCGCGCCCAGCAGGAACCCGGCCGGTCCTTCTTCGTCGATCGCGGCCGCGATCCACTTGAACCCGACCGGCAGATCCCCCCGCACGCGCACGCCGTGCGCATCGGCGATCCGCGTGATGAGCTCGGTGGTGACCAGCGTCTTGAGGATGTAGGGGGCCGCCCGTGCGGCCTCGGCGGAGCCGCGTCCCGCGCCCGCCACGCGGCGCCGCACGATGTAATCGGCCACCAGGGCCGCGATCTGGTTGCCGTTTAGCGTCATCCAGCTGCGCGGGCCCTCGCCGGGCACTGCCAGGCCGATGCGGTCCGCGTCCGGGTCGCTGGCCAGCACCATATCCGCGCCGACTGCCTGCGCAAGCTCGATCGCCTCCCGGAGTGCCGCCGGCTGCTCCGGGTTGGGGCTGTGGTTAGCGACGTTCGGGAAGCTGCCGTCGGGCGTCGCCTGGGACTCGACGATGTGAACGTCGTGGAAGCCCGCGGCGCCCAGCACCGGCAGCACGGACGTTGTGCCGGCGCCGTGCAGCGGCGTGTACACGAGCCGGACCGATCGCGCCGTGCTCAGGCTCTGAGCGGCCACCGCGCGGACGTAGGCCTCGTCGTCGTCCGGCCCCAGCCAGCGGATGCGCCCGTCGCGCAGCCCTTCGTCCAGGGCGATGACGCGGATCTCGCGCACCGCCGCCACGCAGCGGATGATCCCGGCGTCGTGCGGCGGCAGCACCTGCCCGCCGGTCGACCAGTAGCACTTGAAGCCGTTATCCGACGGAGGATTGTGTGACGCTGATATGACAATGCCGGCGCTGGCGCGCAGCTGCCGGACGGCGAACGAGAGCTGCGGCGTGGCGCGGAAGCCCCGGAACAGGAAGACGCGCACGCCGTTGGCGGCGAGCGCCCGCGCCGACAGGTGCGCGAACTCCTCGGAGCGATGCCGGGTGTCGTGCGCGATCACGCAGCTTGGCTCGGTTCCGCTCGGCAAGGCCCGGTGCAGGTAGTCCGCCAGCCCCTGCGCCGATTCGCCCACCGTCCGATCATTCATGACGTTGGTGCCGATCGGGTACATCTTGCCGCGCCGCCCGCCCGTGCCGAACGGCAGCGTCATCCAGAAGGCGTCGTCGAGCTCGCGAAACTTGCCCTGCTCGATGTGCCGCACCAACTCGGCGCGGTACGGCGCGTACGCCGGATCGGTCAGCCAGCGCTCGACCGCCTGCTGGGTGGAGGCCGCGATCTGGTTGCCGGCGCGCGCCGCGTCGAGCAGGCGGGTCAGGCGCGCCGTGTCGTCCGCGGTTGCCATGGTGGGTGAACCCTCTCGGGAGATTGTCCGCGAACCCCGCGCGCGATTGTAGTGAAGTGCCCCGGCGGTCCGCAATTCGGCCCCGCGCCGTGTGGTGCGCTGCTTGGAGGCGATGAAACGGCATGGAACGCCGCGGCGTCTGCGAGCTGCGTGTTTCGCTCGTCCCTCTGGTCACTCTGCGACGGAAACGCAGTCGTAGGACGGACAATCCTGTGCGTCGCACAAGGACACCGCGTCCGCGCGCATTCCGGGCGGCCGGCCGCTTGCTCGGGGCCGTGGATTGCGTAAAGTGACGGTTCCAATCACGCAAGACAGGACGGTGGCCGCGTCCAGCGCGCACGCCGCCGAGATCGACAGCTTCCCCGGGGGCTTCCGTGGACGACCTTATTATCAGCGTGTCCGGGTTACGCGGCAGGGTGGGCGAGGGGCTGACCCCGATGCTCGCGGCCGAGTATGCCTGCGCGTACGGCACCTCGCTGGGGGGAGGGGGCAAGGTCATCGTGGGACGGGACAGCCGGCCGAGCGGTGCCATGCTGGCCGAAGCGGTCATGGCGGGGCTGGCCGGCACCGGCTGCGATCCGATCGATATCGGGCTGGCCGCCACCCCCACGTGCGGACTGCTCGTACGCTACCTCGGGGCCGCGGGCGGCGTGATGATCTCCGCGAGCCACAACCCGGCCGAGTGGAACGGCATCAAGCTCTTCCACCGCGACGGGCGGGTGCTGGACCGGCGCGAGGGGGAGGCGGTGCGTGCGATCTTCGCGTCCAAGAAGATCCGGCTGGCGCGCTGGGACGGCACGGGGAAGCCGGGCCGCCACGGGGATCCGCACGCGGTGCACCTGGCGCGGATCCTGGGCGTGGTGGACGCCGAGGCGATCCGGCGCCGCGCGTACCATGTCGTGCTGGACGCGAACCACGGCGTCGGGGCCATCCTGGGGTCGCGGCTGCTCGCCGCGCTCGGCTGCCGCGTCACCACGCTGGGCGGCACCCCGGACGGGGCGTTCGCGCACCCGCCCGAGCCGCTTGCGGAGAACCTGCAGGCGCTCCGCCAGGCGGTCCGCGAAAACCAGGCGGCGGTCGGATTCGCGCAGGACCCCGACGCCGATCGCCTGGCAATCGTGGACGAGACGGGCCAGGCAATCGGTGAGGAGTACACCGTGGCGCTCGTGGCGGACCACACGCTGGCAAAGACCCCCGGTATCGTCGTGGTCAACCTGTCCACCACCCGGGCGGTCGACGACGTGGCGGCCCGGCGCCGCTCGAAGTGCGAGCGGACCGCCGTCGGCGAGGCGAACGTCGTGGAGCGCATGCTGAAGCGGGGGGCCGTGCTTGGCGGCGAGGGCAACGGCGGGGTCATCCTGCCCCAGGTCGTGCACGTACGCGACAGCTTCACCGCGATGGCGCTGGTGCTCGAGGCGATGGCCCAGGCCGATACGTCGGTCGGCCAGCTGGTGCGCCGGCTGCCACGCTGGTTCATGGTCAAGCAGAAGATCGCGGCGGACCCGGTGAAGCTGCCGGCGGCGCTGCGCAAGCTTGCGTCGAAGTACAAGGACGCGCGCGCGAACCCGGCGGACGGCCTGCGGCTCGATTGGAAGGACCGCTGGATCCACGTGCGGCCGAGCAACACCGAGCCGATCGCCCGGATCATCGCCGAGGCGACCGACGAGGCGTCGGCAGGCGCGCTCGTCGCCGACGCCCAGCGCATCATGGGACTCGGGCCCGCACGACCCGCCGCCGCGACGGCCACCCGGCGTACCGGCAAGAAGCCGCCGCGCGCGGTCAAGCCGGCGAAGAAGAAGACCCGGCGCTAGCCGGGATGATTGCGTTGCCTGGATGCAACGGGCAACCCCGCCGGAGCAGGTAGGAGAACGGCCGTTCCGGCCCACGCTACCCGCCGCCGTTGACGCATCAGCGGGATATGACTATAGTCATGTGACCATGACCAAGAAGCACCGGGTGATTTCGGCGGGCGAGTTCAAGATGCGCTGTCTGGCGCTGCTCGACGAGGTGGCGCACACGGGCGAGCCCATCCTGGTGACCAAGCGGGGGAAGCCGGTGGCGAAGCTTGTCCCGGCGCGAAAGATTGAGCCGGAAGCGCTGCATGGCAGCATCGTACGCGAGAGCGACGTGGTCCGGCCGGTCGACGCCGCCTGGGATGCCGCCTCGTGATTGTCCTGGACACGCACGCCTGGGTTTGGTGGGCGGCGGATCCACGCAAGCTCTCGGACGCCGCGCGCCGCGCCATCGACGAGGCGCGCGATATCGGTATATCCGCGATCAGCTGCTGGGAGGTCGCGATGCTTGCGGCGCAGGGCCGCATTGAATTCGATCGCGACCTGCTGCTCTGGATCCGCCAGGCGCTTGCCCTCCCCCGTTTGTCTCTTCTGCCGCTGTCCCCCGAGATCGCTGTCGCGTCCGCGCAGCTCGGCCACGACTTTGTGGGAGACCCGGCCGACCGCATCATTGTCGCGACCGCCCTGCAGCACAAGGCGCGGCTCGTCACCAAAGACCGACGGCTGCGAACGTCGCGTCGCATTGAAACCACCTGGTAATCGGGGTCAAGCCATGAAACCAGCCAAGATCGCCCTGGAAGATGGAACCGTGTACGCGGGCGCCGCGTTCGGCGCGGACGGCGAGGCGTTCGGCGAGGTGGTGTTCAACACCAGCATGACCGGCTACCAGGAAATCCTCACCGACCCCTCGTACAAGGGGCAGATCGTCACGATGACGTACCCCCTGATCGGCAACTATGGGGTGAACCTCGAGGACGCCGAGAGCGCGCGGCCGCACGTCGAGGGGTTCGTGGTGCGCGAGACCAGTCGGCGCGCCAGCAATTTCCGGGCAACGGGCTCGCTTCAGGAGTACCTCGAGAAGAGCGGCGTCGTCGGCATCGAAGGGGCCGACACGCGGGCGCTCGTCCGGCACATCCGCACACGGGGCGCCATGAAGGGGGTCATCTCGTCCCGCGACCTCGACGACCGCAGCCTGGTCGAGAAGGCCGTGCGCAGCCCCGGGCTGGTCGGCCGCGACCTGGTCCGGGAAGTGGTGCCGGATCGGCCGGTCGAGTGGCACGACGGATTCGCCTCGGCATTTGCCCCGTCCCGGTCGCTCTACGATCCGTGGCGCTCCGGCACCGGCACCCCACCGCACGTGGTGGCGCTGGACTACGGCATGAAGTGGAATATCGCGCGGCACCTGATCGAATCCGGCTGCCGGCTCACCATCCTGCCGGGGACGGCGCGCGCGTCCGAGGTACTCGATCGCGCCCCGGACGGTGTCTTTCTGTCGAACGGGCCGGGGGATCCCAGCGCTCTGGACTACGCGGTGGCGACCATCCGCGATCTGCTCGGGCACACCGAGCGGACCGGGATGCCGATCTTCGGCATCTGCCTGGGGCACCAGCTGATCGGGCAAGCCTGGGGGGGCAAGACGTTCAAGCTCAAGTTCGGCCACCGCGGGGCCAACCAGCCGGTGCTGCACGAAGCCACGCAGCGGGTGGAGATCACCACGCAGAACCACGGATTTGCCGTGGACCCGAGCACGCTTCCGAATCATGTCGCGTGCACGCACTTCAACCTGAATGATAAGACGCTGGAGGGGATGCGGCATCGCGAGCTGCCGGTCTTTAGCGTGCAGTATCACCCCGAGGCCTCGGCCGGCCCGCACGACAGCTCGTACCTGTTTGCGGATTTCCGCGCGGCGCTGGCCTGCGGTGACCGAGCGCGGACCGGCGGATGACGCCCGTGCACTCGCCCTAGCCGTCATTGCTTCGCCCGACCTCGTGAGCATTGAGGCGCGTTTCGTGATGGCCGACTGGCGCTTGTAGCGATCTCTCGAGCGCGGGCTAATCTCGCGGGGCGGCGGTGCTCGACCCGAACTCGCTTCTGACGCACGGAGGTGGTCATGTTTTCCTGGCGGCTCTTGTTCGTTCCGGTAGCCTTCCTGGCCTTCGATCGACCGTTCCAGGCTGCGTTGGAGATCCGCGGAGCCCCGGCGGCGGCTGCGGAGGCAGTTCTGCGCGGCCCCACTCCACCGAACAACCAGAACGGGAACCGCCGTCCGGGCGCGGGCCGCTCGGGGACGCGCCAGCACAGCGGCCGCGACCGCAACCCCGGTTTGGAGACGGCCGCGAGCGCGACGCGTCCCCGAGCCACCGGAGAAGATG
>JBGPMX010000303.1:0-6428 GCA_041487215.1 Planctomycetia bacterium
CGGCATCGACCAGCATCGTGTTCCCCTCGGGCGAGCGGACAAGGATCGAGTCGCCTTGCCCGACGTCCAAGAAATCGATCGTCGCCGTGCCCGTGACGCGCGGAATTGCAGCCGGGGGCGGGGCTGTTGCTGGCGAGCTCGGGAGGGTAACCGCGTCGCAGCCGGCGAGAAACGCCGTCCATAGCGCGAAGAGAATCCGTTTCACAGGGTGAGGTCCCCGCCTGGGTCTTTGGCCTTGAGTTTCGACTGCAGCTTCGCCGTGTCGGCCTGGAGCTTCTGTGTGGCCGCCTGGTCCCGGTCGATGCTGAGCGTGAGCACGTCGCCCGCCTGGCAGCCGGCCGGGAGCAGGTCGCGTGGGAAGTTGACCTGCCGTCCGTCGTCGGTCAGCAACACGGCGAGCTTGCCCTCGAAGCGGTCGATGGAGAGCTGGAGCTTCATGCCTGGCGTCCCTTCTGCACCTCGAGGTTGGCCAACGCATTTCCGATCGCGCCCACCATGAATAGCGCGTGGTCCTTGCGGATCATGATTCCCATGGGCGTCGCGTCGTCATCGTCCTGGGCCGCCCGGATCCGCAGCAGCACGTACTCCTCACCGCGGTCCGGAACGGCGACGGCCTTCGCTTCCTCGAAGGCCACGATGTACCGGTCGTCGGCCGGGATACCGCGCCAGAACTCGTCAGCGGTGATTGCCATAGCCCGTTTCAAGCGATTTCTCACCCGGGACCACGCCGGGCCGGTGCCATCCTCGCCGTTCCGCGACACGATACCCCGACTGCCCGCCGCCCGGAAGCCTCCGGCACCCCGCTACGCCGCACCCCGCCCAGGGCCCGTGCCGCCATGCCCCGCACGCCGCCGTCCGGATCGGCCGCGGCAACGCGCTCGAGCACGGCTCGCACGGCCGGTTCGATCACGTCGGCTGGCATCATGGCAGTGCACCCTTCGGGGTTAGGAAACTTGAACGAGGCTGCGTACACCCGCAGATTTCTTGCTGGGTCGTCGGTTGACCAAATCGATCGTTGAAACCAGGTGATCGTAGTCGCTCTCGAGATGCACGTAGTGCTCGGCCATGCGGCTCGTCGTGTGCCCGAGCAGGGTCGAAGCAACCTTGATATCGCCCGTTCGCTTCACCACCCGCGTGCCGAACGCGTGACGCATGCCATAGAGCTTCGCGTCCCGCGGTAGGCCGGCTCGCCGGCGGAGCTGCCAGAAGCGGTTCGTGAGCGTCCCCCGCGCCCAGGGCCGGCCCGTGCTGTTGCGGAACACGAAATCCGGCGATGGGTCGTGTCTGCGGATCCAGTGGAGGAGATTGATCAGCACTCGGTCGAGCGCGATGGCCCGCGGTTGCGGGTTCTTTTGCTGGCGTACGGTTTTGTGGTCGTGGAGCACGACAACACGCTGCGCCCAGTCGACGTGCTCCCAGCGAAGCTTAACGATCTCGCTCGGCCGGGCGCCGGTACGCCACATGAAGATGAGGAACTGCCGGAACCGCGCCGGGGGCGACGGCTTCTCGTGCCACCTACCACATGGGGGCTTGGTGAAGCGCAGAGCCGTCTGCATCTCGACGTCGGTAAGGTTTCGAAGCCGCTTGCCTTGCCGATAGCGAACCGCCCAGAACGGATTCCTGGGAATGATCTCCTCGCGAACCGCCCAGTTGAGGCAGGCGTTTACGACCTGCTTGTGCCCCCAGGGCGTCCAATCGCTCTTCCAGGTGTCCGCGTGGCTTTCCAGCCAGCATGTAAAATCGATCGCCCGGCACTCGCTGACGCGCCGCGTCCCGAAGTAGCGTCGGAATACCTCGAACTTTTGCAGCTGATTCCTCCGCGTGATGGGGGCTAATTTCACGAGATGAAGAGCTGTGTAGATGTCCAGGACCTCGGCGAACGTCGGATCCGCGGGGACACCATGCCGCGGTATCGCGCGCTCGCGTAGGACACGCTCCCGCTCCCGAATCATCGTCAGTCGCGGGTCGCCGCCTCGCGCCTGCTCGATCGCTTCGGCTGTGGGCGGCACGCCGGTCTCGATCCATCGCGCGAGCACGGGAACCCAGCTCTCGGGGATCGCCTCGCCGTCAACGGCACTCTCATGCACGATGACGCCCAGCTCCCAGCGTCGATAGCGATTCCGGGCAATCCCGAGCATCTTCGCCACCTCATACTGGAGGATGCCGCGGAGACGCCGCCAGTAGATCAGGCGGACGCGGAGCGGCGCATTGCGTGGTGGGGCCGGCCGCGATTGTCCGAGCGCGCGGCGGCGCTTCCGCTCGGGTCTCCGGAGCGATTCGCGTGCTGCTCGATCGAGTCTCTCTCTTCCGGGCGCCTTGCCACGCCGCACCCATCTTTCGAGGAGCGGTAGGTACGCCGCCGGAATCTCCTGCGAGCCCTGCTCCCAGCGCCAGAACGTCGCCTGCACGACGCCGAACAGCTTCGCCACGTCGCGTTGCCTGACGCCTCGCTGGCGTCGCGCTGCAACGAGCCGCTCGGCAAGCGGTGCCGCACGGTCAGCGATCGCAGCGGCGTCCGCCTCCTTGGCCGCCGCCTGCCAGCGAGAGAAGAACGCGGCTGGATCCGGGACTCCGCCGGCGAGCACGGCCGCTACCCACCGGACGATGATCGGCTCGAGCGATGACGGGATCGCGTAGGCGCCCATCTCCCAGTCGCCGAGCGTCGTGCGGTCCACGCCGAACGCGAGCGCCGCCTGCCGCTGCAGGAGACCGGCGCCGGTGCGAGCGTCGCGCAGGCGATCATGCAGAGGTTTGCCGTTCGTCGGCTCCATGGCGCACTCCATCAGGACACCCGCCGGCGTGCCTCGCCTGCCGCGGGCATCACGGGAACGCCGGCGGCGGTCTTCTTCGCGGCCGGTGACGACGCCTTGTTGACCCGCCTCACCATCGCGGCCAGGTGCTCGCTCGGCAGGTGCGTGTATCGCTCGGTCGTCCGCACCGTGGTGTGACCCATCAAATCACCGGTCGCCTTGATGTCGCTGGTCATCATGACGGACCGCGTGCCGAAACTGTGTCTTAGCCCGTACAGCTTCGCATCGTTCGCGATGCCGGCCTTCCGTCTGAGCCGCTGGATCCGCTGCGCGGTCGCGCCGGGTGTCCACGGTCTCTGTCGGTGCGTTCGGAACACATAGTCCGAGGACGGATCGTGCAACTGGATCCAGAGAAGGAGCTTCGTGACAACGTCGTCAAAGAAAATGCGCCGCGGCTGCGGGTTGCCTTGCAAGTTGATCGTCTTGTGGTGGGTCAGCACCGCGCAGCCGATGCTCCAGTCGATCTCGGACCACTTCAACTGCCGCGCTTCGTTCGGCCGGGCCCCAGTACGGGAGAGGAATACGAGCAGCTGGCGGAGCCGCGCAGCTGGGCTGGGGCGAGACGCGAACCGAGGCGACTTCCACCCTCGCGCGTGCAGGTACCGGCCGACGGTGGCCCTCGAGACGCCCAGCGCGTTCGCGATCTCGGGCAGCTTGAGCCCGCGGTCCCGCAGCCGGCGGGCTGCCTGATGTGGTGTTTCCTTGCCTGATTGGCGGGCCGCGGGATTCGTGTATCGGAGCATCGCTTGGAGCTCTTCGGGCGTAACCGCACGCCGGGGTGGCCCCTGTCGTTGCTTGATGCCGCGGAATGGGTTTCGCGTGATGAGCTGTTGCCTGATCGCCCATCCGAAGCAACAGCCGATCGTTTTCACCATGTCGTACGCTGTCCATGCGCTCTTCCAGTTCGCGGATTTGGCCTTCAGCCACACCGTAAAATCGATGGTGCGGCACTCGCTCACGCGTCGTTCCCCGAAACTGTCGACGAACATCAGCAGGCGTGGCCTCGCGCGCTTCAACGTGTCCGGCTGTACGCTGGGGCCCCACACGCAGAGGTAGGTTTCAACGATCTGGCGTATCGTCGGGTCCGGATCCATTGCTCGGACCTGCTGGGCCAGGGTCTCGAACTGAAAAGTTGGGTCAGATGACCCGCCACCGTGTCGCACGCGGCTTGCCGCCTGGGCCGCTGCGATCTCCTTCTTGGTCGGGGCTGTCTCGGTCTGGATCCATCGCTCGACCAGCGGTTGCCACGCTTTGTGGATCTCTCCGCCGTGGACCGTCTCGGCGTCGACTTGGAGACCGCATTCCCAGCGGCTGATGATGCTAGGAGACACGTCGAAGACGGCGGCGAGTTCGCACTGAAGCATGTGGAGCGAGAGCCGCTTGAGGCGGAGCCTGACGCGCAAGGGGATCTCACGCGGCCCCTTCTTGGCTCTTCGTCGGCGTGTGTTGCCGAGCATATCCTTGGCCTTCCGGGACGCTTCCGGCGCCGGCGGGATCCCGGTCTCAATCCAGGCCTGGACGAGAGGTTGCCACGCAGGCGGGATCGCCCACCCCGATCGGCCGTCCTCGTTGATTCCCGGGCCTGCTTCCCAGGCGGCGATCGTGCTGGCGTCGACGCTGAAGAGCTCTGCGAGTTGGATGCAGGAAAGCCGGTGCTGAGTCCGCGCCTCGAACAGACGAATAGGAAGCGGTGCCTTCGGATCGTCCACCGGATCCGCGAACCCGATCGACTCGAGCCACCGCTCGCAGATAAGCGTACTCGTGGTGAGTGTGATCGGCTGCCCTTGCTCCCAGTTATTGAGGGTGTGCCGATCGACGCCGAGGATGCGCGCGAGCTGATGCTGTGTGAGTCGCTTACGCCGGCGGGCGATGGCAATGCACACGTGAAGGGGAGACGTCCATCGCTTCGGATCCGTGGTCGTGATTCCTAGGCCGATCGATTCCAGCCACTGCTCGCACCGCGACAGGTTCGCAGTCGTCATCTTCTCGACCGGTCCCGCGTGCTCCCACCTACGGGCAGTCACAATACCGACACCGAGGATCGTCGCGAGCGCGCCCTGAGTAAGCTGCTCGCGCCGCCGTGCAGCGGCGAGTCGTGCCCCGAGCGGTAGCGGCTGACCGTTTGCTGGTTGCATTGGCGGAACTCCTCTTAGGATCGGCCGGTGACCTGACCGAGCGCCCACGTGATGCGTTCCCGAACGGAGCCGCACACCTCCTTGGCTAGCCGCTTGCGCAGCACCCCCTGAGCCGGCTTCGCCGCGGGCCCCATCCAGCCGATCGCCTGCGCAGCCAGCCAGCGGGCCACGGGCGTGCGGTGGCGGAGCGCGGCCGTGAGGGGCTTGAGCGAACGCGGCGCCACGCGCCGGAAGACAGCCAGGGCGGGGAGGCGGACGTGCACGTCATCCGAGGTGAGCAGGATGTGGAGGAGGTTATCCGTCGTCCAATGCTCAAAGCGCGAGAGCCCGAGCTCGCCGAGGTAGTCGAGCACCCCGAACTCGGAGATGTGGCCGAGCCGCTCGTCCGGCTCCGGCAGCTCGAGCTGGCCGAGGCCGCGCGCCACGTCGCGATCCGTTGCCGCCTGTTCCACCAGGCCCACCAGTTCGTCGAGAGTTGCCGCGAGTGTCATGGGCGATCCTCCGATTGAAACGGGGAAAGTCAGATCCAAACGCCACGCCGCTTCCTCATTTCTTCTCGCGAGCGGCCCGGCGCTCGGCGTCGACGTGGGCCTGGACCGCGAGCCGGTAGCACGCTTCGATGGGAAGCAGGAACGTGCGGCGAGTCCCTTTGAGCCGGAACCCGATGACTCGGCCGGGCGGCTCGATTTCGACGATCACGCAGCGCTGCTTTCCGCACTCCCGCACGGCAGCGGAGCACTCGCGTGCGATTCGCCGATTGACCGTCGTCATTTTCCACCGTCCTTTCCTGTCGTTCGGTGTCACGCTTCAGTCCTGTGGCCGGGTGCAATCTGGCCGAGCGCCCAGCCGATCGCCTCGCGGACGTCGGGATCACGCTCGATGGCGAGTCGGGCGAGAAGCGGAGCCGGGGTGTCGAAGGACATCACCGGGCCGCTCAGCCCGAGTGATACGGCGGCAAGCCACCGCAGCTGAGGGGAGGCTTGCTCGTTCTCGAGGAGTTCGCGGCACAGCTGGGCGATCTCGCAGCCCACGCGCCGGTACGCGATGACGGCAAGCAACTGCGTACCGGTCTCACCCTCATAGAACACGATGTCAAGTAGCGCAGGCGCGTGGCTCTGGCCGGGCGCCATTGCGACGCTGAAATCCGCCATGGCCAACTCCATCTCTTCCCACCCCCAGCGCGGCCAGGGGTGAAAACACGGGCCACTTCCTTCGCCGTCGATCGCGTCGGACCAGGGCTCGAGGACCCCCTCGATCGCGCCAACGATCGCCGTACCGTCGTCCTCCGTGCTCGCTGTCGGGTCGGGATCATCCACTCGAGCGAAGGCCGCACGGGGCAGCACCCAGCTGGCACCGAGCAGACAAAGGGCACGCTCAAGCAGCGTTCGTCGCGTCGTCATGGCAAGATTCTCCTTATTGGGTGGTGTGGGCTACAGGGAGCGGTGCGAGCGCGATTACGCACCCCCGCCGAGCGTTCGACGGA
>JBGPMX010000304.1:0-6380 GCA_041487215.1 Planctomycetia bacterium
CGGGAACGGGCCGCTGATGATCAGTGTGCCGTCCGCGCAGGACCCGGGCGTGCAGACGAAGAGCCTGGCGCCGGGTGTGGCGGCGACGACGCCATCCGGGACGCGTCCGCCGCAAACGACATCGGCCGGGGGGGCGCCGCCGCAGGCGACCACTCCCGCAGCCGCCGGGCCGCCGCACTATGGCGCGGCGCCCGTAGCGACCACTCCCGCAGCCGCCGGGCCGCCGCACTATGGCACGGCGCCCGTAGCGACCACTCCCGCAGCCGCCGGGCCGCCGCCCTATGGCACGGCGCCGCCCGCTACGGGCGACCGCTCGTACGAGTTCGAAAACATGCCGCTGCGCGGTTGGCCCTTGGCCGCGCCCGCGCCCGCAGGCAGCCGTTCCGGGCAACCCGCGGCCGGCGTTTGTGAGACCGTGCCGTCCGACGCGAATCGGGATGCCGCAGAGAAAACCGCATCATCGGGGTACGGCAGGACTCCGCCCCGCTCGTAGCTCGATCCGGCCCCCTCGCCCGGTCATGGATCCGTGGGAGAGGGCTGGGGTGAGGGCCCGGGTGAGCGCCCGCTCACGCAGCGAAGCGCCCCCTCACCCTGCCCTCTCCTCCGCAGGATCTATTGAGCGCAGGGGCGAGGGGACCGCAACCCGGGGGGAAGTCACTGCAAGCTGCGTGCGGTTACTACGAACCGCATGAATGCGGCCACTACGAACGGGTTGGAGGGGGCAGTATGCAGAAGAATTCGTCCGCGGGACCGGCCGTCGGCGCATCCTGGCAAGAGAGGCGGATGACGGACCGCCATGGTCGGGCGCTGGCCCTCATGCTGTTGCCCGACGCGGCGTCGTACGCGGCCGCCGGGCCGGCCGTTTTCTATTACGTACCCAAGGTGCCCGCGCTCGCGCGCGACGCTGGCGGTGCACCGCGGCTCTCGCTGAGTGTCGTGCTGTGCCGCCAGCCGCGCGCGAACGACGAGGCGATCGGCCCGCTCATCCAGAGCGGACTCTTGAGTCTCGGTCTGTCGCTGGCGGTCGCCCCTGAAATCCTCGCTCAGGTGGCTGCTGCGGCGCCCGCGGATTACCGGCCGCTCTTCGCGCGCACGGTCTTGTTCAGCATCGAAGACAGCGCCGCCGGCGGACGGGGGCTTCTGGCATCCGCCGGCGCGAGCGGGCCGGACGCGAGCGCAGCCCTTTCCCGGACACTCGATCGCGCCCAGGCCGTGGCCGTCCTGGGAGCACTCGACGGGGCGACATCCGGGCTCACCGTGCGCGCACGAATCTCCTACCGCACCGCCCCGCACGAGCATTCGGTTCGCCTAACAGGATCCTGGGCGTCGGTGTTCGACGCCGTCCGCGATCGGCTCGGCCCTGACGGCACGATCGGTCTCGATGAGCTCCGGATCGCGTTGAGCGAGATGATCCGATCGGGCGTCCTCTCGGTGGACCCGCCGCCCCCCGATCCCTTGCCTGGCGAAGAGACCGCCGTGGACCCGGCACTCGCGGCTGGTTTCCTGCGCGTGGCATCGTTCGTGTTGAGGCGCGAGACGCCGCGACTCGATCCGGGCAGCCCCGACAACCGGTACTCGCTGCGCGCGCGGCCGAATCCCTTGATGCCATTGGATATCGCGCAGACCCTGTCCGGGCCTGAGGAGCAGACGCTCGAGCTCGCTGCACCGCTCGAACAAGTCTTGGCGGGAGCGATCGAGGTGGGCGAGCGGGAGCGGTGCGTCAGCCTGGTCGCCCCGGCGCCCGGTGAGCAGGTCGGCGTCGCTCCGATTCCTCGTCTCTTCGGCGCCCGCCGGGCGGCACCGGGATCCGCCGTCGCGCGGGGGGTCGGCACGCCGCTACGGCTCGCCGCATGGCGCGGCCATTTCGCTTCGATGGCGCTCGCGATGACCGCCGACCACACACTCGCTCCTACCGCGCACCAGCTGATCGCCAGCGACGTCGTGCACCCGATCGGCCCGCGCATCGACCGGATCCAGCACTGGCTGGCGGATGACATGGTTCTCGAAAGGCCCGGCGGCTCGGACGCGGATCGGCAGCCTCTCCCTATCGTGTCCGATGCGACGGCGGCGTGCTGGCAGGACCGCGTGGAGCCGGCCACATACTGGTACGCTCCGTCGTTTGTGGTGGTGCAGCCGGAGCCGAACCAGGATCCCGCCGTGAGCCCTTTCCTGTTCCGGTACGTGCAGTCCGGCGTGACGCTGGGCGGCACGCTAGTGCCGGGGCTCGACGGCACGGTGCGCTTCACCGTGCGCAGCGTGATGTCGGACGCCAGCACAGCGGCCCTCGGGCAACTCGGCAACCCGACGGCGCGCCCCGTCCCCCTGGACAACCTGTCGGTTTCCCTGGAGTTGCCGTTCCGCGACAACGCCACCGGCGCCACGAAGGTCCAGTCCTTCGCCGCGCGGGTGGAAGCGGACGGCGAGGCGTTCCGGGTCACGGTCGATCTGCTCAACGACTGGGTGCGGTTGTGCTACGGGGCGCTGGCCTATGCCGGTTTTCAGGCCCAGCCCGCACGCCTGCGCATGGGCTACGCGTTTCGTGCCTACGTGCCGTTGCCGCCGGGTGAATCGCCGGTGCTGGCGTTCGGGGCCAAGATAGCGCTGACGCGCATCGCCGCCGGCACGCGCGAGGCAGCGGATGGGGCGGACGAACCGGTGTTCGACGCCCAGCGGACGCGTGTGCTGCTGCCGGGCGGAGAGCTGCGTTTCGAGCGCGAGGCGTTGCGAGACGGGACGGGTCGGGCGCGCGCCGCGCCCGACGGCGGCTCGCCCGCCACACGGGGTCCCAGCCTGGTAGCCTTCGGCGGCCCGCTGGCCGGCGTGCGGGGTGCCGGCCTGATGATGGCGCTCCATCCGGCCACGCTCGCGGCGATCGCCGTGCCGGCTCCGCAGCCATCCCCGCTGGTTATCCTGGCACGCCCGCAGCTCTCGCTGTCGCCGGCGGCCCTCAGCCTGCTCACCGCCACGCGCTACGCGATCCGAACCGTGACGCACGAGGAAAGCGTCGACGTCCTTTATCCCTGCGCGACGTGCGGCGGCCTTTACGTGCAGGGCCCACCGGAGAACCAGCTGGTGATCGGCTGCCAGGACGCGCTGCGGCTCGGCCAGATCGCAAGCCGGCAGTTCGAGGAGATCACCGCGCTGCGGGACGCGCAATACCGAGCCTACCGCTCGCTCCAGCAGCCCGGCCGGTTCCTGGTCGTGCCGGCCGCGTACCGCATCACCCGCTACGGGCCGGCCGAGCCGCCCGACCGGGCTTATCGCCCGGTCATCCTGATCTACGCCATCCTGGGTGCCGCTGCGGCGAGCAGCCGCTACTTTTTCACGGCAACGCTCGAGCCTGATCTGCCGTACCACAAACGCCGGGACTTGGAGCGGGCCCTCGCGGCTTATTGCCCGTCCGGTCGTACGCCGGCCGTGGTGTACCCGACCGACCCGGATGTTCAGGCCAGCACCGCCTATCGTTGGGCGCTCCCCGCCGGGATCGCGGAGCCCGAGGTGCAGCAGACCTGGGACTCCTTCCGGGTCAGTCTCTCGACGAACCTGGTCGATGCGCTCGCGCTCACCACACTTATCGAGGGCGCCGGAATCTCCGGGACCGCCACCTTCACGCTGCCCGATGGGTTGGTCATTTCGTCCGATCTCTTGCTCGATACCCAGATCGTCGGCCCGTGGTCGCTCGGGCCCGTGGCGGTGAGCCTGGCGCCCGGGCAGGCCACGCTTGCCAACCGCATCGAGGTGCCGGTCAGCGTGTTCGATGTCGTTACCAGCGCGGGGGCCGGTCCGCCGCAGCGCGTGAAGGCCGATGTGTCGCTCGCGCCGGGCGAATCCCGGCAGGTCGCTCTGCCCGCCGCAGCCGACGAAGCGTACCCCGTGTACTCGATCGCCGCCCAGCACGTTCCGCTCAGGCAGCTGGCGGTGTTCGCCGAGGACGTGGTGAGCAACGTGATCTTTGTGAACCTGGTGAACTATGCCAACCATGGCCTGGTGCGGCTGGGCTTGCAGGCGCGGTTGAAAGATACCGAGCACGCGTATGCCGTTGAGATCGCGGAGGGGCAGAGCGCGGCCCTGGATATCACGCTGCCGCTCACGACGTACCTGGAGAACCAGACTCTCCAGTTCCAGGTGACGAAGACGACCGCAGAGGCTGCCACGACCACGACCGCGTGGCTCGATTGGGACCTGAAGAAGCAGGGAAACGTCGTGAGCCTGACCTGGGACCTGATTCAGTGACTCTCCGTCCGTATTGGTTCGGACGGATCGCTTTTCCGTACCCCGTTCACGAAGGAGTCTCGCAATGGCGAAGGGCATCTCGATACACATCGGCTTGAACCACGTGGATCCGAATGCGTACGGCGGCTGGAGCGGTCAGCTGGCCGGGTGCATCAACGACGCGCGCGCGATGCAGCAAATCGCCGCCGCGTCCGGATACCAGACGACATGCATACTGGACGAGCAGGCGACCGCCGATCAGGTGATCTCGGCCATCGGCCAGTCTTCCAGTTGCCTGGCCAGCGACGACATCCTGCTGGTGACCTATTCGGGCCACGGCGGACAGGTGCCGGACGTGAACGGCGACGAGGACGACGGCAAGGACGAGACCTGGGTGCTGTACGACCGCATGCTGATCGATGACGAGCTCTATCAGTTGTGGGCGCAGGTTGGCTCCGGCGTACGCGTCTTCGTGCTCTCGGATAGCTGCCACAGCGGGACGGTGGCCCGCATGATGATGTATTCGGAACTGTCCAAGAGCTCTCCGATCTCGAGGCAGTACCGCGGTGTTGCCGACACCCCGCCTCGATTCCGCGCCATACCGTCCGACAAGGCCTACGCGGCCTACCAGGCGAACAAGAAGATGTACGATGCGCGGCAATGGGCGGCGCGGCGGGGAAACGACGAGGGCGTGAATGCGAGCCTCATCCTCATCTCCGGCTGCATGGACAACCAGCTGTCGGCCGACGGGGATAGCAACGGGCTGTTCACGCAGAACCTGCTCGAGGTCTGGAACAGTGGTTCCTTCGACGGCAACTATCCGCAGTTCTGCAAAGAGATCGTGGACAAGATGCCGCCCACCCAGACCCCCAATTACTTCAAGGTGGGCGCGGACAACAGCAACTTCGAGGACCAGATCCCGTTCACGATCGGAGATGGCCGCGGTGGTCGCATGCCCGCTGCCGCCCCGGGCAAACCGGTGGTGCGTGGTCCGGATCGGCTTGCCCGCGACGCGGCCAGCGCGCCCAAGTTCGACATCACCTCGCCGAACCCGTACTGGGTCTTCGAGGCCAGCAACGACCCCGCGCTGTTCCGGCAGTATCCGGCTTCGAACAGCGATGGCTTTTTCGCAACGTGGCAGGATCCGCGGAGTCCGGCGCGGCTCAGCGGTGCGAGCTACACCCTGCCGCCGTACGCCTGGGAAGGGCTGAAAAAGGGCGCCCGCCTCTACTACCGGATCGGTACGACGACCAGCCCGAACGGCGACGGCTGGGAGAACTACGTGGTGTCTACCCCGGACGGGCAGGCGGAATCAGCTCCGTCGATCGAGATCACGGGCGCGCGGGACGCCACACGTGACATGCCGGAAGACGTCGGCAGCCGCGGGGCATCGGACGTCTGGGGCGGCAGTGGATGGTCGCGCGAGGCCGGCGGCGTGATGAGCTCGCGCGGCGTCGCAGCGCCGGTCTGCGCCGAGGGGGACCCCAACGGACCGGATGCCTGAGCGATCGCGCGACGGCGCTGGTGCAGGCGGCCGAACTCGCATCCCCTCGAGCCACAGCAAGCGACCCAGGGGTTCCACGCGGCTGGCGCCGCGTGTCACCCCTGGCTAACTACGGTCGCCGCTGCGCGGCTGCGGAACGAGCGGACTACGGGTAACTGCGGAACCAGCGGACGGACCGGGAGACGGAACGAGTGGGCGAGCGCTCGAAGCCCTGGAAGGGCGGCCGTTGGTAGCCAGGGGTGAGCCGGGCGCAGCCCGGCGTAACCCCTGGAATCCGTCTAAGGGGGGGACAGGGGGGTCCTTCCTCAAACTGACCCAGGACCGAGCGCCGCGCTACCTTGCCCGCTCCTGGCCGAACTGGAGCAAGAGCTGCGAATCGGCCTCGGGCGAAAGCTCCTTGAAGAACAGGCTCGGCTGGATATCGAAGTTGTTCTGATACTTCTCGCTCGTGTACTCCTGGATCGATCCGGCGATGGTGTGGTACGAGATCTGGCAGATCGGCACGCCGGCGTAGATGCGCACGGGCTGGATGGCGAACATCTCGAGCGTCCAGTACCCGCAGAAGCCGACGTCGCCGAAGCCGGCCGTCGCCTGCAAGAACAGGCCGAGCCGGGCGGCCGAGCCGCGTCCCTGGATACGCGGCACGAAGTTGTGCGTCTCGGTC
>JBGPMX010000305.1:0-6370 GCA_041487215.1 Planctomycetia bacterium
GAGGCCAGCGTGGAATCGTTCATCCACGCGATCGCCGCGGCGGAGACGTTCCAGCAGCTCCCGGCCGCCATCATCGCCGAATGGCCGACGCTGAGCGCCGAAAGCTTCAACCGCCTGCACAGCGCGATCGAGGGCCCGGAGCGCGAGCCGGACTGGGTGGCGGCGGTGGCCCGCGTCTTCGAGCGCATCGAGGAGCACGGGGTTATGGACGTGGAGTCCCAGCCCGCCGAGTTCCGCGGCGGCACCCGGATCCAGGTGCTCAATCCCGCAGCCGACGAGCCGCGCACCTGGGACGTGGCCCAAGTGGCGCGCACGGCCCTGGTCAACGACACCGGACCGCTGGCCGCCATGCTCACGCAGGAGCTGCCGTCGTCCGAGGTCGCGGACGGGCTCTTCAGCCTGCTCGCGGCCCGGCTCGAAAAGATTCCCGCCACGCTCACCTATGAGAAGGCCGCCACCGAGGTCGCGCGCCAGACGGCGCGGGCATCGGTCCCGGTCGAGACGGACGTATACAAGCCCGGCGAGCTCCTGGTCCCACAGGACCAGCCGATCACGACCGAGCAGATCGCGCTGCTGCACAAGGAGCACGAGAGGTTCCTGGCCCAGCGGGGTCCGGTGGACCGCATCGGCCGCGCCGTCGGCCTCACCGGGCTGGTGGTGGCGCTGTACGCCCTGGCGGGTTACTACGTCGTCCGGTTCGAACGCCGGCTGGCGAACAGCCTGATCCGGCTCGTCCTGCTCGCCGCGCTCGTACTCGGCACCCTGCTGGCCGCCCAACTTGCCCACACATTCGGGTGGCTGCACGCCGAGATCGTGCCCATGGCGCTGACCGCCATGACGCTCGCCCTGGCCTACAGCCAGCAGTTCGCCCTGCTCATCACGTTCGGCATGGGCCTGCTCTACGCCTGGATGTTCGGCACGGGGGTGAGCGACTTCGTGGTGCTCACCGGCGGCACGGCGGCCGCCGTTCTGGCGCTGACCCGCGTACGCTCGCGCACCAAGCTGGCGGCGGTCGGGGCCACCGCCGGCCTCACCTACCTGGGTCTCACCCTCACCACCGGATTGCTCGCCAGCCAGCCCCTGCGCATGGTCATCAGCGACGGATTCATCCGCTTCTGCCTCGGCCTGCTCTCCGGCGTGGTGATGGGCGGGCTGTTTTTGCCGGGGCTCGAGAAGCTTTTCGGCATCGTGACCGATATCAGCCTGCTCGAACTGAGCGACGTGACGCACCCGCTGCTCCAGGAGCTGATGCACAAGGCCCCGGGCACGTACAACCACAGCGTGAGCGTGGCCACGCTCGCCGAGGCCGCCGCCGAGCAGATCGGCGGCAACGCGCTGGTCGTCCGCGTGGGCAGCTACTTCCACGACATCGGCAAGATGCTCAAACCGCATTACTTCGTGGAGAACCAGGCGGATTCGATCAACCGCCACAACGCGCTCAACCCCGCCCTGAGCACGCTCATCATCATCGGCCACGTCAAGGACGGCGTGGACCTCGCACACCAGCACCACCTGCCCGAGCCGATCACCGACCTCATCGAGCAGCACCACGGGACCACGCTCGTCGAGTACTTCTACCGGGAGGCGGCGCGGGAGTCGGAGGACGATTGGGAGAAGGAGGCGGACGTCGAGGAGGCGGCGTTCCGGTACCCGGGGCCGAAGCCGCAGAACAAGGAGGCGTGCGTGGTGATGCTCGCCGACGCCGTCGAGAGCGCCAGCCGGACGCTCAGCGAACCCACCCCGGGACGGATCGAGGGACTGGTGCACGAGCTGACGCTCAAGCGCCTGCTCGACGGCCAGTTCGACGAGTGCGGCATCACCTTCGAAGAGATCGGGCGGATCAAGGACAGCCTCATCAAGTCGCTGAACGCGATCTACCACGGCCGCGTGAAGTACCCCGAGCCGCGTACCGCATGAGGGTCGGCGCGTGAGCACCCGAAGAAGCACGTCGGTGCGTCGGCGGGGCAAGGCCCGAGCGACCGCGAACAAGACCGCCGGCGACGCCGTCGTCAGCGCCCGAGGGCCAAAAACCAAGCCGCGGCGACCACCGACGAAGGCCGCCCCCAAGCAGCCCACGATCTCCGTCGATATCACCAACCAGCAGGAGATCGTTGCAATCCCGGCCCGCCACGTCCGGTCGGCCGTGCGGCACGTGCTTCTGGCCGAGGGTCAGCGCCAGGGGACGATGGGCGTTCTCCTGACAACCGATGCCGTGATCCAGGCGCTGCACGAGGAGTTCCTAGGACAGGACACGGCGACGGACGTGCTGACCTTTCCGCTCAGCGAGCCGGGCGAACCGATCACCGCTGAAATCGTCATCAGCGTCGAGACCGCGGCACGCGTCGCCGCGCGGCACGGCATGACGCCGCAGGCGGAGCTCCTGCTCTACCTGGTGCACGGCCTGCTGCACCTGTGCGGCTACGACGATCACGATGCGAAGCAGGCGCGCCGCATGCACACACGTCAGAAGAAGCTGCTCCACGACATCCTCGGCCACCAGACCTAGTTCACCGCAGAGCCGCGGAGAACGCGGAGAGCCGAGCGGTACTCAGTGCTCCGAGTCAAGTATCCCCTTCGCTGCGTCTCTGCGGTGCATCAGTCTGGTGAATTACCTTTGTGTTTGGTCTTCTCCGTGCCGCCGTGTCTCCGTGGTGATTCTTCTCTGCGTCCTCCGCGCCTCTGCGGTGGAATCGTCTCTTCCTTCTCGGAGGTTGTGTGCCGTTCGAAAAAGTTACAGCCCTCGTCATCCGGTCGGTCGACTTTAGTGAGACGAGCC
This sequence comes from Planctomycetia bacterium, assembly GCA_041487215.1. Lineage (GTDB taxonomy): Bacteria > Planctomycetota > Planctomycetia > JALXBF01 > JBGPMX01 > JBGPMX01. The sequence continues at coordinate 2,777 of JBGPMX010000305.1, forward strand.
AGGTCGTCACTGTTTTTTCGCGGGAACTGGGCAAGCTGACGGGTCTGGCCAAGGGCGCGCGGCGGCTCAAGGGGCCGTTCACAGGTGCTCTTGATCTATTGAGCGTTTGCCGTATAGTGCTGCTCCGAAAACACTCGGAAAGCCTGGACCTGCTCACGGACGCCGAGCTGGTCAAGGCCTTTGCCCGCCAACGGAACAGTCTGCCCATCTTGTACGCGGGCTTTTACATCGCGGAGCTGCTGGGGGAGCTGAGCGACGAGTACGATCCGCACCCGGCGCTCTTCGACGCCGCGGTCGACGCATTGCTTCAGCTGGAGTCGGCTGTCCCGGTGGGGCTGGTGCTACGGCGGTTCGAGCTGCGGTTGCTCCACGAGATCGGGCACGCGCCCGAGCTCGCGATCTGCGTCGCTTGCGGCCGCGCGGTGGCGCCGGGCGATCGCGTTCGTTTCAGTGTGCGTGCCGGCGGCGTGCTCTGCGCCGCCTGCCAGGCTGGCCAGCCGGGCGGCTTGCCGCTGCGCGTCGGGTCGCTGCGCGCGGCTGCGACGCTCGCCAGCCCGGGCGGCGAGCAGTGGCGACGGCTCGACGTGCCCGACGGCACGCTGCGGGAGATCCGCGCGGTCACTCGCGCGGCGATCGAGCAACTCGTCAGCCGCAAGTTGAGGACCGCGCGGTTTCTGGGGGAGACCTGAGCGTGAAGCGGAACACGAAGAGCGATCCGTCGCGGCCGCGGCCCCGGCTGCTCGTCCCGGCGTGGGTCGCGGCATCGATCGCGCTCGCCGGCTGCCACCACCGATCGGTGCTGAGCGACCCCGAGGTGCTGCGCGCGGCCGCGATCGACTCCGATGACTCGCAGGGCCTGGTGCTGCAGGCCGGCAAGTGGGAGAAGGTGCCCAAGCCCGAGCCGGGCACGCCGCAGGGGGACTACCAGATTGCCGAGGCACTGTACCGAGCGGAGGACTACCCCAAGGCCGAGCGCGCCTTCGAGGAGGTCGCCGACAAGCACAAGAAAGACCCGGAGATCCACGAGAAAGCGCTGTTCATGCGCGCCGAGTCCCAGTTCCAGCAGGGGCACTACACCGGGGCGCGCGACAGCTACGGGGAGCTGCTCAAGACCTACCCGGGCAGCCCGCACCTCTCCGCCGCCGTGCAGCGTCTTTTCGTGATCGCCGACGGCTGGCTGGACGACGCGCGCGCCGACGTGCGGCGCGGCCACACCTCCTCGTTCCCGCATCGCTTCTTCCAGTTCGACCCTGAGCACAAGCCGCTGTTCGACATCGATGGCCACGCGATCAAGGAGCTGAGCAACATCCGCGAGCGCGACCCGAACGGGCCGCTCGCCGACGACACGCTGATGATGACGGCCGGCTACCATTACAGCATGGGAGACTACCGGGACGCGGACACCTATTACGACCAGTTGATCCACAATTACCCGCGCAGCGAGTACCAGCCCCAGGCGCACGTGCTCAGCGCCGAGGCCAAGCTGCAGGCGTACAAGGGGGCGAGCTACGAGGGGCGCCAACTCGAGGAGGCCAAGCGCATCCTGCAGGCCGCGCTGAACCAGTACCCGAACGAACTCGAAGCGGAGCGGCAACGCATCTACCAGAAACTCGACGCCATCCGCCAGGAGCAGGCCAAGAGCCAGTTCGAGATCGGCGAATGGTACCGACGCATGGGCCACCCGCTGTCCGCTCGCGTGTACTACCAGTACGTCGTGAGCCAGAAGGATTTCGCGGGCACGAAATGGGCGGAGCGCGCCGGCGAGCGGCTGGCCGAGCTCGGGTCGGACGCGCCGGTGGCGGCGACGCTCGGAGCCCCCGCCGGCACCGAACAGGCGCCTGCGCGCTAGCGAAAGGATTCGGTGCCACGTGAAGAGACGGACGTTCCTCGGCGCGGGGCTCGCCGCCGTGCTGACCGGCTGCGGCTACACCACACGGCCGATGTACCCGTGCGACATCCAGACCGTGTACGTGCCCATGTTCACCAACAAGAGCTTCCGCCGCGGGCTCGAGTTCCAGCTCACCGAGGCGGTGATCAAGGAGATCGAGCTCAAGACCCCGTACAAGGTCGTGCGGCAACAGAACGCCGACACGATGCTCGAAGGGGACATCCAGTTGGTGCGCAAGCGCGTGCTGATCCAGACGCCCGAGGACGAGCCGCGTCATCTCGAGTTCTCCACGGCCGTGGACATCAAGTGGGTCGATCTCCGGTCCGGCGATTCGCTCTGCGCGGGCAAGACCGACTCGTTCGTGGTCCGCCAGAGCAGCGACTACGCGCCCGAGTTGGGGCAAAGCGTCGCCAGCGCCAGCCAGGAGACCGTCGAGAAGCTGGCGCGGCAGATCGTCGCGATGATGGAGGAGCCCTGGTGAACTGTCGCCCGCAGCTTGCGAGTGAGTGAGCGGATGTCCCCCATGCCTTCGAACCGCCGCCCCCCGCGCCGACCGTTCCGGGCTTCCCGGCTCGCGCGCCCCCTCATCGCCTGGCTGCTGGTCGCGCTCTTGGGCGTGCTGATCGCCAAGTTCGTCAAGGACTCCGGCGTTGGCCAGCCTCAGGCGCTGACGCTCGCCGACCTGTACGCGCACTGGGACAAGGACGCGCGCGGCGGCCAGGGCGGCTTCCGCGACTTCACGCGCGGCCGCGCCGAAGAGAACGCGCTGTACCTCTGGACCCACAACCCGCCCGACGGCAAGCCGCAGTACTCGGTGCGGTTCCCCGCCGGCGCCATCAGCCAGCAGCTCGAGAAGCTGGGCAGCATCCCCGGCCTGGAGTACGATAGCTCCGGGCAAGTCGCCCTGAACTTGCTCTACTTCTTCGGGCCCTGGGTGCTGCTCATCGCGTTCGTCTGGTTCCTGTTCGCGCGGCCGCTCCGCGCGCCGGGTGGGGCGGGCAGCGTGCTCAGCTTCGGCAAGAGCCGGGCGCGTCTCGCGACCAAGGAGCACACCCGTATCACGTTCGACGACGTGGCGGGGATCGACGAGGCGAAGGAGGAGGTGCGCGAGGTCATCGAGTTCCTCAAGAACCCCCAGAAGTTCCAGCGGCTCGGCGGCCGCATCCCGCGCGGCATCATGCTGGTCGGCCCGCCGGGGACCGGCAAGACGCTGCTCGCCAAAGCGATCGCCGGCGAGGCGGATGTGCCATTCTTCTCCATCTGCGGCAGCGATTTCGTCGAAATGTTTGTGGGGGTCGGCGCCAGCCGCGTCCGCGACCTGTTCAAGCAGGCGAAAGAGGCGAGCCCCTGCATCATCTTCCTCGACGAGATCGACGCCGTGGGCCGCCGACGCGGCAGCGGCCTGGGCGGCGGGCACGACGAACGCGAGCAGACCCTCAACGCCATCCTCGTCGAGATGGACGGGTTCGACACCCGCCAGCAGGTCATCGTCATCGCTTCCACCAACCGCCCCGACGTGCTCGACCCGGCCCTGCTGCGGCCCGGCCGGTTCGACCGCGAGATCGTTATCGACCTGCCCGACGTGAAGGGCCGGCTCGAAGTGCTCCGGGTGCACGCGCGGCATATCAAACTCGCGCCCGACGTGGAGCTCGCCATCCTGGCCCGCGCCACCCCCATGTTCAGCGGCGCTGATCTCGCCGCGATCA
>JBGPMX010000306.1:0-6368 GCA_041487215.1 Planctomycetia bacterium
CGCTGCTCACCGCGGCGCTCAAGGGAGGCGTCGGCCGTGCCGGCGCGCTCGAGCGCGCGCCCCGTGTCGCGGAGCTGCCTTTTGAGCCCGGCCGGCGCCGCATGACCACCATCCACCACATGGCCGCGCCGCTCGTGCCGTCACCTCGGGGCGATGCGGACCCGCCTGCGCGGGGGCCCGAGGCCGGCGAGTCGGGCGCCGAGCCGGCGGTGTCGGACCAAACGCCCGCCCAGCGGATCGCCTGGGTGAAAGGCGCTCCGGCCGAGCTGCTGGCCCTCTCCAGCCGGGTCCGCAGCGGCGGGTGCGACGCGCCTCTGGGCCCCGAGTTCCGCGCGCAGATCCTGGCGGAGGTCGACGGCTACGCCGCGCAAGGACTCCGCGTGCTGGGCTTCGCCACGCGTCAGCTCCCCGACACGCTGGACGCGCCGAGCGCCGACGGAGTCGAGCGGGACCTCACCTTCCTGGGCCTGATGGCGATGCTCGACCCGCCACGCCCCGAGGTGCCGGGGGCGGTCGAGCGCTGCCACCGTGCCGGCATCCGGGTCCTGATGGTGACGGGGGACTATGGGCTGACCGCGGAGAGCATCGCGCGCCAGATTGGCATCGTGCGGGGCGCCGCGCCGCGGCTCGTCGACGGCCGGCTGCTCGAGGCCATGGGCGACGCGGAGCTGCGGCGGGCACTCGAAGGGGAGGTCATCTTTGCGCGGGTGGCGCCCGAGCAGAAGCTGCGGATCGTCATGGCGCTCCAGTCCGCGGGGCACGTCGTGGCGGTCACGGGGGATGGCGTGAACGACGCGCCGGCGCTCAAGCGCGCCGACATCGGGATCGCCATGGGCATCAGTGGCACCGCCGTCGCGCGCGAGGCCGCCGACATGATCCTGGCCGACGACAACTTCGCCTCGATCGTGAGCGCCGTCGAAGAGGGGCGGGCCGTGTACGCGAACATCAAGAAATTCGTCACCTACATCTTCACGAGTAACACGCCCGAGGCGGTGCCGTTCATCCTCTTCGCCTTCAGCGGCGGCCGCATCCCGCTGGCGCTCACCGTGATGCAGATCCTCTCCATCGACCTCGGCAGCGACATCGTCCCGGCCCTGGCGCTCGGCGCCGAGCGGCCGGAGCCGGGCATCATGGACCAGCCGCCGCGCAACCTGCACGAGCACGTGATCACCCGCGGGCTGCTGCTCCGCGCCTACGCCTGGCTCGGGCTCATCCAGAGCGTCGCTGCGATGAGCGCCTTCTACTTCTTGTACTGGACCAGCGGCTACTGGGGCGCGTGGACCGACCTGCCGGCGAGCGGCCCGCTCTACCGATCCGCCACCGCCATGACGCTGGCGTGCGTCGTCATGACGCAGATCGGCAACCTGTTTGCGCAGCGCACCGAGCGGGTTTCGGTGTTCCGGGTCGGGCTGTTTTCGAACCGGCTCGTGTGGTGCGGCATCGCGACCGAGCTGGCGATCGTGCTGTCGATCATCTACCTGCCGCCGCTCGAGTCGGCCTTCGGCACGGCGGCGTTCCCGCTGCGCGGCTGGCTGTTCCTCGTGGCCTGGGCGCCGGCGCTGTTCCTGGCCGACGAGCTGCGTAAGGCCGTGGTCCGGCGCCTTCGGCCCGCGGCTCGGCCGAGGAGCTGAACCCGGCGCGCCGCCCTGTTCATCCGTCCCGCGCTTTCGGCGTGCGGCCCCCTCTCCCGCTCATGGATCCGTGGCAGAGGGTGGGGTGAGGGTCCCTTCACCCAGCCAAGCGCCCCCACCCTTCCCTCTGCCCCGCATGATCCATGAGCGCGGGGGCGAGGGGACCGCACAAGGCGAAGCGCCGAGATCCTTCGCTTGCTCGTTCCTCGCCGGCTCAGGATGACAAACCCGACGGATGCCTTAGGAATGACTGCCCACTGCCGACTCCTGACTGCCCAGTGCGGACTGCCGACTGCAAGCTGCCGACTGCAAGCTGCCGACTGCTGACTGCCCCCAAACGCTCGATCACGCGGAAATTGCCAGGCCCTGCGGGCACGCCGCACAGCCCGCCTGCTCCTCGGGCCGTTCGATCAGATCGGGGTGCACGGGCCTGGCGGGCGCGGGAAGGCCGAGCCGCTGCCGTTCGAGCGGGATGAGCGCGGACAACACCGGCGCGATCGCGGCGTAAAGCCCTTCGCCCGCCTTGCGGCCGAGGCCGGCGGCGAACGCCGGCACCCACCACGCCAGGTGGTCACCGAAGAAGTCCGCGATCGCCCGTTCGCAGATGCCCGCGTGCTCGGCACCGAGCGCCTTGTCCTGCAAGGTTTCCAGGGCCATCCGCTTCTTCATGAGCAGAAACGCCATGAACTCCAGCTCCAGGGCGATGTGATCGGGACGCTCGGGGCGAGCCAGCGATGTCTGGATCCCGAACGCCCGGTAGAAGCCCGCGATGTCCGCGAGCTGTTGCGAGCGGAAGAACACCTCGGACGCCGGGTGGTACTCGGTCTCGTATGGCGGGCATTCCTTCGGCATCACGAGCCCGAAGACCCGGTCGTGCTCCGCGCGCAGTTCGGAGATCGGCCGCTCGAGTGCGTCGAGCAGCGGCTCGAGTGCGAGCCGGTCCGGCGGGGACTCGCCCGGCGCCAGGGCGAAAGCCTGGTCCGGCACCTCGCCGCGTAGCAGCTCGGCGGCGGCGCGCGCGATGCGTTGGCTCCCCGCGTCCGCAACGTCGCCCCAGCGGTCCGCATACGGGTCGCCGAGCACAGCGGAGAGAAAGCGGTAGAGGCACTCGCGAGCCAGGTCGAGAACTGTGGAGTCCGTTGTCGCGTTCATCATGGGTCGTTCCTTCGCTGTGCACTGGAGTTCAGGCTTGAGCGTGCATTGAGGGACAAGCTCAAGCGTGAACTCCAATCGAGATCCTTCGCTGCTCGTTCCTCGCTGCGCTCAGGATGACAGGCCTGCACCTGCCATTCCAAGAGTGACGGGAACTCTAGATCGAGTTCACGTGTTGTTGTGCGGGGCGTTCAAAGGTCGGCTCCTCGATTGTCACACGGACCACCTCCTCGTCGCGCTGGTTGTACCCGAGCACGGTGTCGTTGAAGAGCTCTTGCACGCGCTCCTCGCCGGAGGGGAGCGTCACGGGCAGCTCGGCGATTTTCGGGCCCTTCTCGATGGCGAAGCGGAAGAGGATCTGTCGCTGGGCCCGGAAGAGCTGGAGCACCGCCAGCAGCTCGCGGTCCGGGCACGAGTATTGCTCGATCGCGTGGTCCACACCGGGCCCGAACATCTGCACCAGGTAGCCGCGTGGCACCCAGCGCGGTGGGATGTAGAACCCGTTTGGCTCGGTGCCGAACTGCGGGTACAGCGGCAGCGCGACGCGCCGCTCGCGGATCAGGAACCAGAGTGGGTTCGAGGGATCTTCGGCCCATGCCCCGTCCTGCTTGATGCGCACCAGGCCCTGGAGCCGGATCTTGCCGACACAGGCCGACATGCAGCGTGTCTCGAGCGGCGCTCCCGCGGGGCTGAGCGTGTCGTCTTTGCCCTCGATGCGGGGATAGCAGCCGACACACTTCTCGCTGGTGCGGGTGGTCGCCCGGTACATCACCTTCTTGTAGGGACAGCCCTCGACGCACTTGCGGTATCCGCGGCAGCGTTCCTGATCGACCAGGACGATGCCGTCTTCCGGCCGCTTGTAGATCGCCTGCCGCGGGCAGGACGCGAGGCAGGCCGGGTAGGTGCAGTGGTTGCAGATGCGGGCGAGGTGGAAGAACCAGACGTTATGCTCGGGGAGCTGGGCCGAGCCACCGAACTCGCCCTCGCGGCGTATGCCGCCCGTGGCCGTGTCCTCGTGGATGTTCGGGTGACGCCACTCGGAATCGCTCGGCAGGTAGCCCAGCGCGACCTGGGACCCTTCGGGGCCGATCCGCTTCTGGGCGGCCTCGAAGATCGTCTTGCCCTCGAACACCCCGTACGGCTGGCGCTCGCCGCTGGCGCGGGACGCATCCCAAACCTGCTTGCCCGAGTTCTCCGCCTCGAGCATCGCGAGCAGCTTCGAGTCCCAGTTCTGGGGGTACCCGCCGTACGGCTTCGACTCGACGTTGTTCCACCACATGTACTCCTGGCCCTTCGAGAAGGTCCAGGTGCTCTTGCACGCCATGGTGCAGGTCTGGCAGCCGATGCACCGGTTCGTATTGAAAACGAACGCGAACTGCCAATGCGGGTGGCGTTCCTCGTAGGGATATTCCATCGCGCGTCCGAGTTGCCAGTTGTACACCGTCGGCATGACTGCTCCCTTATGCGGCGGTCGCCGCAGCCGTGACCGTCGTCCGTCAACGTGGTTGCACCACCGCCGCGCCGGGGGCCTGGATCGCGCTCGGCCCCGTGGCGGTCCGGGGCTCGTCGCCCGAGCTCCGGTGCGGTAGATCGATCTGCACCAGCCTCGGCACCGCGGCGTGCTCGTCCTCGGTCGGCTCGATCTCGTCACGAACCGTGGCCGCGAAGCGCAGCACGCCGATCCGAGCCAGTTCCGCGTGCAGGCGCTCGCGCAGCCTGGGCTCGCCGTACCAGTCGAGCAGCGCGTGGAGGGCGGGGTAGAGCGGATCGCGGAAGAGGCCGAGGATCGCTGGCGCATCCCAGCCCATGCGTGCGTACTCCTGGATGACGCAGCGCAGCATCACCTCAGGGTCTCCGGGGACCGACGTGGCGTTGAGGGTCATCGGGTCCTCCGGCTCTACCGCGCGCGTCGCCGGGTGTACCTTCGGGACCAGGTTGCTGCGGTTCCGGTTCGTGTCGCTCATCTCGGGTTCCTCCGGTGACCGGCTCACGCCGCCTACTTGACGCGCACGTAGCCGCCGGCCAGGTACAGCTGATTCTGCGGCGTGGCGCTGGCGGGTCCGTAGCCGCGTGTGGCCGCCTCCCAGATGCCGCGCCCCCCAATGCCGCCGTCCTCCGCCTTGGTGATCCGGACCAGCGTTTCCTTCGGGACCGTGTTGATCGCGTGGTTGTCGACGTCCGCGCCGAACACGAACGCCATGGCTCCGGTCTTCTTGTGAAACAGCGTGTCGGTCTGGTGCATCGGCGGCATCCAGCCGCGTGTGATGCTCTGGTGCGAACCGTAGCGGTAGCTGGCCTGGTAGCCGGTGTCCGCCGCGAGCGCCCGGCCGTCGGGCCGCGTCTCGTGGCCGCGCACGCTCCGCTCCGTGGCGATCCACCCGGTGTGTTTCATGATCGTGAAGTTGTATGGCAGGCCCGGGTTCAACTTGACGCGGACCATGCAGCGGAACGCCTTGTGGCGCGGATCGTCCGGAGCGTCCGCCCAGCCGATGTAGGGGCGGTCGAGCGGGTTGGCGTCCACATACACGTAGTCCCCCTCGTGGAGCCCGAGCGCGGCCGCGGCCTCCGGGTTGAGCTGGATCTGGCGGTCGGCCACCCCCGGCGCTCGCTTGTCCGCTCGGTACGGGTCGCCGAAGTTGTCGCTCCAGATCCAGTGCCAATCGACCGTCGACCACGACGAGTGGGTCGAGTGCCGGCTCTTGGGGGTGGAACAGAAGAAGCGAAAGCCCTGAGCCCAGAGCGGGTTCATCGTCTGCTTCACCTCGCTCCAGGGCATCTTCACGTTGCGTACTTGCCGCAGGTCCGGATCGGTCGTGTCGAGCGGTATGCCCAGGTCCCTGGGACGCACGTACGGGCTCGACGAGACGATCACGTTGGGCAGATAGGGGGTCGCCTCGACCGCCTCGCGGTGCACGACCAGGTTCTCGCCGTACTCGAGTGCCTCGGGGATGTCGCAGTAACTCGCCAGGCGGCCGCAGTCGGTGTAGAACGGGATCGAGTCGTGGATCTGTTCATAGAACGGGATTCGCGGGTAAGTTCGGAAAAGCAACAAGGCTGCTCCGGGCTCGCCACCGTACTCCCCTTTGGCCAGCTTCTCGACGTCGTAGGGACCGTTCTCGCCGCGGGTGGTGGTGGAATTGTCGAGTACCCGCTGGATATAGACGCTCGCCTTCTTCTCGGGGATGAACTTGAAGTAGTCGGCGAACCGCTGGTCGCCCGTGATCTTGGTGAACGCGGCGGCGACTCCGGCGAAGGTTTCGGCGTCGTCGCGCGAATCGTGAACCGGCTTGATGCCTCCCTTCCAGAGTTGGACGAACGGGTTGGAGCACGACGCGCCCAGCTCGTAGTCCTGGAACTCGACCCAGGAGTTGACCGGCAGGATGATGTCGGCGTACTCGGCCGAGCCGGTCCACTCGATCTGCTGGTCGACGATCATGTCCATCTTGGGCAGGACGTGGACAATGATGTTGTAAATCCACTTGGACTGGTTGAGGAAGTTGGCGTTGTTGTACCACAGGATCTTGGTCGGCGTGGGCAGGTGCGTCTGGCCGGTAAAGTTCCGTTTACCGCCTTTCGGCAGGTCCA